>NZ_MUAV01000197.1:0-401 GCF_003265965.1 Rhodovulum viride
ACATTTAACATGAAAACAAAAAGCTATACAACAAACTTACAATTGTCCTTTAGTGTGGAAAATATCCAAAGCTTCAGCAATTCTCTTGGACATGGTCTTTTCACCTTCTCTAACCCAGACTCTTGGGTCAAAGTATTTTTTGTTTGGTTTGTCAGCACCTTCTGGGTTACCAACTGGTGCTTTCAAGTATTCAATCTTGTTGGTGACGTAATCTCTGATACCAGTCAAGTAAGCGTATTGACAATCAGTGACCAAGTTGACCTTGACAACACCATTCTTGATAGCAGTGTTGAATTCTTCTTGAGTAGAACCAGAACCACCGTGGAAAACCAAGTATAATGGGTGTTTAGCATCAGTACCAATTTGTTTCTTAGCGTAAACTTGGTGGTCACCCAAGATTT
>NZ_MUAV01000198.1:0-398 GCF_003265965.1 Rhodovulum viride
AGAGGGTATTTCATGAGTGGCTTCTTCCGTCAGGACGCCCGCATGGGCCGGATTTCCACGGTGCTGGGGCAGGACGTCCTGGTGCTCCGCCGGTTCGAGGGCGTCGATCACCTGAACGCGCTGTTCGACTATTCGGCGGACTGCCTCGCTGCCACGGCCGATCTCGATTTCGACCGGCTGATCGGGACGCACGCCACCGTCACCCTCACCACGAAGGAAGGCGAACGCCCCTTCGACGGCATCGTCACCGAGGCCCGCTGGCTGGGCTCGGGCGACAATGGCCATCGCTACCGGCTGCGGCTCCGGCCCTGGGCCTTTCTTGCCAGCCTCCGCCGTAACCAGCGGATCTTTCACAACAAGACCGTGGTCGAGATCCTGACCGAGCTGCTCGGGGCCTA
>NZ_MUAV01000199.1:0-396 GCF_003265965.1 Rhodovulum viride
ACTACTTAGTTATCCAAGTCTTTTTTCAAAGTACCCATGAAAGCGTGTTTTTCAGCTGGGGTTTGGAATCTACCCTTACCGAATCTAGAAGCGGTATCGATCCATTTCAAGTTGACCTTTTCAACAGCTCTTCTGGAGGTGTCAACGTACAATGATTTTCTCAAAGTAACAACTCTCTTCTTGACACCTGGGATAGAACCCTTCAATAAGACAAAGTCGTTGTTAACGTTACCGTATCTAACGAAACCACCCATTGGGTTAATGGTCTTTTTGGTTCTGTCAAATTCGGTGGCACCATTAGCTTCATCGGTACCTTTACCAACTCTGTAAACTTTGTGGTTGATAGAAGTTCTGTGGTGGTAACCGTTTTGACCAGCTCTGGCAACGGTCCAGTTA
>NZ_MUAV01000200.1:0-395 GCF_003265965.1 Rhodovulum viride
CTTGAGACCGATGGCCATTCCGGCATCGCCGCGATCATGTCGGGCGCGTCCGAGGCCGCGGGCGGCATCACCATTCCCGCCGCGCAATCCGAGGAACTGATCGCGCTGCTGCGCCCGCGGGTCACCGTCCGCGCCTCGGGCGCGCGCACCGTGCCGATGCCCGCGGGCGAGCTGCGCACCGCGCGCCAGACCGCAGGCGCGACCGCCGGTTACGGCGCCGAGACCTCGGCCATTGCCGAAAGCGAGATGAGCTTCGATGCGGTCGACAAGTCCTTCAAGCTCCTGCGCGCGCTGGTGCCGCTGTCGAACAGCCTCCTGCGGCATTCCTCGGTCGCCATGGCCCAGCATGCCCGCGACGACCTCTTGAAGGCGATGGCGCTGCGCGAGGACCTGGC
>NZ_MUAV01000201.1:0-393 GCF_003265965.1 Rhodovulum viride
CCGATTTCGTGGGGTCCTCGGGGTTGTAATAGATGAAGACCCGGCTGATCCGCTCATCGGGTTCGCGCGCCTGTGACAGCGAGCCCGCGACGACATGCTCGCTGTCGGAAAGGACGACGGTCGCGGTCTCGGGGCGCACGGCCTTCAGCATGATCCGCTGCGCGCGCTCGTCCCACCAGAGATTGAAGGTGCCGTCGCGGACCAACTCGCCCAGCAGCGTGTTGACGGCGGTCGGCTTGGGAACAGTGCGCGAGAAGGTATAGCCGGTCAGGTAGGTCTCGGCCTCGGCCTGCCAGGCGGCAACGTCGATGAACTCGGCCGGAACCGGCGTGTGGGCCTCCAGCAGATCGCGGGCGATGTCCCAGGCGTCCATCAGCTCGTAGCGGCCGACCC
>NZ_MUAV01000202.1:0-393 GCF_003265965.1 Rhodovulum viride
AGCGCGACCATGATGTCGAGCGGCATCCCCGTCTACACGCCTGCGGGGGCATGAC
Source organism: Rhodovulum viride (assembly GCF_003265965.1). Lineage (NCBI taxonomy): Bacteria > Pseudomonadati > Pseudomonadota > Alphaproteobacteria > Rhodobacterales > Paracoccaceae > Rhodovulum > Rhodovulum viride. Next base: position 56 of record NZ_MUAV01000202.1, read on the forward strand.
AATGAAACGCAGCATGACGGCCGAACTGGCCGGGCAAGAGATCGAACTTGCGGCGACATTCAAGGCCGCCAGCGAGGTCATGCACAAGGTCGTGGACCCCATCTTCGCAGCGCGCGAGATCGCGGTGACGGCGATGCTGGAGGCGAAGGGCGTGGAGCGGGAGCCGAAATTCCGCTTCGACGTCGAGAGCATCGCGACGGTGATCTACATCGGGGCGAAAGCCGCCGATGAGGAGGTCAAGCAGGAGCGCATCCAAGACCTCGTGTTCGGCGCCGGGTTCTTTGCGGCGGCGGCGGTCGCGCGCGATTACATCAACCTGCTCTGCATCCCGCAGACCG
>NZ_MUAV01000203.1:0-393 GCF_003265965.1 Rhodovulum viride
AGCGCGACCATGATGTCGAGCGGCATCCCCGTCTACACGCCTGCGGGGGCATGACGATGAAACGCAGCATGACGGCGATCCTCGCCGGGCAGGAGATCGAACTGGCCGCGACCTTCAGGGCGGCGGGCGAGATCGGGCAGAAGATCGCGGACCCGCTGCTGATCGCGCGCGAGATGGCGGTGACGGCCATGCTGGAAAGCCAGGGCGTCGAGCGCGAGCCGAAGTTCCGCTTCACCGTCGCCAATATCGCCCCGATCCTGCTGATCGGCGCCCGGGCCGCGGGCGACAGGCGCGATCAGGCCGCGATGGAAGAGATCGTCTTCGACGCCGGGTTCTTCGCGGCGGCGGCGGTCGCGCGCGATTACATCAACCTGCTCTGCATCCCGCAGACCG
>NZ_MUAV01000204.1:0-390 GCF_003265965.1 Rhodovulum viride
ACTGACATTGCAACCACCGTTGTTACCATCACTTCTTGTGAAGAAAACAAATGTCACGAAACTGAAGTCACTACTGGTGTCACCACTGTCACTGAAGTTGAAACCACTTACACCACCTACTGCCCATTGCCAACCACCAAAGCTCCAGTTGCTTCTACTTCTAACTCCACCACCACCCCACCAGTTTCTACTGCTGAAGGTGCTGCTGCCGCTAACGCCGTCCCAGCCGTTGCTGCCGGTTTGTTGGCTTTGGGTGCTTTCATGTAAGAGAGTTGTCCTCAACTTTTTTTCAATTGTTTAATCAACTAAAGATTTGGGGTTTTGTTTTATTTCATTTCTTCAGATTAATATTTTTTTTTAACAACAAGAACTTACATTTTTAATAAATTA
>NZ_MUAV01000205.1:0-390 GCF_003265965.1 Rhodovulum viride
CCTGGGCGCGGAACATCTCGCGCGGGGTCAGCATGCGCATGCCGATATCGGCGATTGCATAGGTCGCGCCGTCGATCTCGACCGTCACCAATCCGAAGGTGTCGCGGGTCGAGAGCGTGTGCAGCGGCGCGTCCGCGGCCTGGCCGGTGCCCGCACCGTAGTATTTCTGCAGGAAGGCCGCGACCAATGCGCCGTGCCCGCCCCCGGCGCAGAGCGTCGGCACGGGCGCATCGAGGGACTGATCGCGCCGCGTGGTGCCGTGCAGGCTCATCAGATGCGCGGCCACGATCTGCTGCTGCGTGCCGCGGGTGGTGAGGGTGGAGAGCGGGGCCCCGGCCGGGCGGCCGGCATGGCGCTGCATCCGCGCCCCGGCATTGTGCTGGGCGAGGA
>NZ_MUAV01000206.1:0-389 GCF_003265965.1 Rhodovulum viride
CAATGATAACAATGTTACCATTTTCAGCAGATTTGACAGCAGCATCCAATAAGGATTTAGTACCATTGGCGAATTTTTCAAATTCGAAAACACCTGGTGGACCGTTCCAAACAATGGTCTTAGCTTTGGCAACAGCTTGTTGGAACAATTCGACAGATTTTGGACCACAGTCCAAACCCATCCAGTTGTCTGGAATACCTTCAGCATCAGTAGCAGAAGAAGTTTTGGCATCTTTGTCGAATTTATCAGCAGTGACAAAATCAACTGGCAAGATCAATTCAACATTGTTCTTCTTAGCTTTTTCAACCAAGTGTTCAACGTTTTTAGCACCGGCTTCATCGAAAAGAGAATCACCAATTGGCATTTTGTTCAAGATTTTCTTGAAAGTG
>NZ_MUAV01000020.1:0-84187 GCF_003265965.1 Rhodovulum viride
CGTCGAGTTCGACGGCGTACCAGCCATGGCCCGCCTCTGCCCAGAAATCCCGGAACGCGCCGGGGTGTTCGACATCGAGGTGCTGAAAGACGAGGACGTTCATCGGCGCTCCTGAGGTTGGAGGTCGGCAGTGCGTGACGCAGCGTCCGCGCATGTCCGGGAAGTGCATATCATCCGGCCATCCGGCGAAAGGACGTCCTGCGACACCTGCCCGAAAAGCGTTATGAGGTTGATTAACATATTGCCATGCACCCTAAGCAAGGCCTCAGGATACGCAAGCGCAGGATCGCCGCCCCCGGCACCGCGTCCGGCGGAGACCGGCTTTCTTTTCGGTTCGACCGGCGCGTGTCCAGGTCTGCGGCGGCGACAGTTGTCAAACGTAGCGCGACCTTCGCGAGCCATCAGGCAGTCTTTCCAAAAAGCGCTGAGCGGCAGCAATAGCCAGGAACCGGGTGAGTGCAGCATAGGATTTTGAACCATGGTCATCTGTTGCGAGTTCCGGTGGCTTTGCCCCCATCCTGGGCAGTGCTGTCGCGAGGCAGGGGCTTTCGGACGAAAGGTGGTGCGGGGTTGGACGCTCGACTGCGAGACCGCCGCTGAACTGCGGACCGCACGCCAGGTCGTGGCGGGTCACATGGACCTTTTTTCCCGGAACGGAAGTGGCCCAGATCGAGCGCATCGCAAACGGCCATTGCAGGTTGCGATGCGAGACCTGTCATTCCGGAAAAGAAGCCGAAGAAGCAGCTGACCGTGGCTGGCAACTGCAGGGAAGCGATCCGGAAGGCAACCCGAACTACAGGATCTATCGGCACGGCCGTGGGCACAGGCAGCGAGTAGCCCAAGCAAACATGCAGAGCGGTCGCTTTCAATGCACCGCATGCGGGGAGGGCTGGGCCACCGCGCAAAGCAACCTCTATGCCATTCGTATGGAGCTTCCGACTGGACTGAAGGTGGTCAAGCTCGGCTTCTCGCGCGACCCGCAGTCGCGGCTGCGTCACCAGCTCCTGCTTCAACCCGGAATCCAGGCAGAGCTTCTGCAGACCGTCCCGCAACCAACTCGCCATACCGCGCTGTGTTGCGAAAAGGCCCTGCACCGGGCGCTGAAGAAGTCTCATCCCGACGCGATCATCCCACACGCGCACTTCCAGGACTGGCGATCAGTCAAGACCGAGGTCTACGGGATCGAGATCGAGCCGCTCATCCTGAAGCGCCTCAACGAAATCCGTTAAGAAGAGCGGCGCCCGTGCACTTGGTTCCGGGACAGCTCTGCCTGACACCGGAAACTCCGCGGTGGCCCAGCCCCTTCTCCCGGAAGCAAAGCCCGCACGCTATAGTGCGCGGAGGGCCCCGGCGTGCGCCGCCACACCCACATCCCGGACAGCGCCAACTCTTCCCGCCGGATTCATCCCAAGACCCATTCCGGATCGCGCGCCTGTGCCGGGCGCCATGCTCCGTACAGTACGGAGACGCCAATGACCCAACCTTCCTCCCAATCTCCCCTTCCCAAGAAAACTGGCGCGAAGCGCCCGCAGTGGTGGGCCTTCGCCCAGGACTGCATCGCGCGATTGCGCGCAACCGAAACCAACATCGTCGACCTTGAACGATGCGCCGCCGCTGGCAACGCTCTGATGGCGTATGACGGCGGCGACAGCCCGAAACCGCCTGCGCGCCGCGCGGCCTCCGGGATGCAGTCGGCCGCCGTGACCATGGGCCGCGTCAGCAGTGCGTCCCATCTACCACCAGAGGAGTGGCACGCCATCGCGGCAGACGGCGGCGATCCCTTCGCCACCGCGGCGAACGGCACCACCCGCGCCGCAATCCCGCTTCCCCTGCGCGACGTGATCCTCGTCGCGCGCCTCGCCGCAACCTTCCAGAATGCGGAGGGCTGGGAGGCGTGCCTCCAACCCGGAGCGTTGACGGTCGTGGTGGGACTCGAACCCACCCTCTCCCTCGGAAAGTTGCTGACTGGCGACATGCTGCCGAATGGCTGGTCGACCCAAAGCCGGGCGCCTAGGTCCGCGCCGCACCCGGTGCTCCAGCTGCCCGACCGGCCGGTCATGGAAAAGGAACTGGAGCGCTTGCTTCACCATCCGGCGCCAATCCTGCTGCCAGTCGGGCGGCAGGAGCACCTGCCAGCTTCCTTCGGCACCGGCGAGACACGCGCGCGCGTTCTGGTCCTGGAAAAGGTGAATGCCGATATTCTCCTCTTTGCCCTGGGCGTCAGCCACAGCGCGACCGGAAGGATCGATGAGGAAAGCGTGCGGGCAATGTTGCCCGACGACGAGAGCCTGGCCAGTTTGGAGGCGGGAAATCTGGCTATGGCGTGCCGCGCGCCTGCAGCTCAAGGGGTTGCCAAACGGATCTCGTTGATGACCAAGGCGGCGCCCCCCGGCGTGGTCGCGCGAGAGCGCTCCGGCCCAGCGATCATCGACGGCGCTACCCCTGCTCACGAGGCTGTCCGAAACATCGTGGCGGATCTCGCGGCATGGCAGGCTGGCGAATTGGACTGGAGCGAAATGTCACGCTCCCTTCTGATCCATGGCGCCCCAGGCACAGGCAAGACCTATCTTGCCCGGCAGTTGGCTGAGGCGGCCGGCATCGCTCTGGTCGAGGGCAGCTTCGCCGACTGGCAGGCCCGAGGATATCTCGGACATATGCTTGCCGCGATGATCAAGTGCTTCGACGAGGCGGCGGTTAAAGCGCCCTGCGTGCTCTTTGTTGATGAAATCGACGCGGTCGGGTCGAGCTTCGGCGGCGATCAGCGTGGGATGAGCTACCGGGTTCAGGTTGTGAACGGCTTCCTTCAGCAGATCGACCGTCTGGTCCGCACACCGGGCGTGATCCTGATCGGGGCCTGCAACCAGATCAGCAGACTCGATCCTGCGATCACGCGCCCTGGCCGCTTTGACCAGACCGTGCGAATGCCACTACCGTTGATCGCGGACATCAGCCGGATCCTAGGCAAAGTGCTGGCGGACAAGCTGTCCGAAAGCGAGATCGACACCCTGGCCCGCGCCGCAGTCGGCAAGACCCCCGCCGAACTTGATGCCGCATTGCGCGCCGCCACGGCCGTCGTCATCCGACCTGCTGCGCCGGCTACCTCAGGATCGATCAGCCCAACCCGGAACTGCTCCGCCGTATCGCCGTCCACGAAGCCGGTCACGCGCTTGCAGCCGAACTGCTGGTGCCGGGATCTGTCGTAAAACTCAGCCTCTCCGATCGCGACGGCCGGACCGAGCGCCGTTCGACGTTCGCCGAATTTACGGTCGAGGAAATCGAGACCGAACTGCTGATCCTCATGAGCGGTCGCGCAGCCGAGAGGCTGCTGCTGGGCGATATCTCTGGCGGCGCTGGTGGAGATAGGGAAAGCGATCTTGCCTTGGCAACCAGCTTGGTCCTGCAAATGGACCGGGAGCTTGGCCTTGGCTGTAACGGCGACGGCTGGCTGGGGCCCTCCGAGATGCAAAGGCTGACCGAGCAGGAGAAGCAGAGGGTCCGTGCAAAACTGGGGCAGGCGGAACGCAAGGCATATGCACTGCTCGGATCGAGAAAGGACACTCTTGTGAATATCTCGAACGACCTGGTGCAGCGGCGCGAAATGAACGCCTCAGCCCTGGCACAGTGGTTTGAGGGAACGCCGTCCGACGTCGTGTCTCATACGCCGGTGGACACGGCATGGCAGACCCGGCTCGCAAGACCTTGGGCACCCGTAGTCTCTTGGCTCAGCGAAGGTCCACGTGATTCCGCAAAATTCTCTTTGGGAAAATCCGTGCCAAACTTGAGTGCCCGAAAGCAACGGAGGCAAGATCGCCCTCTTGCCCCCGTGGAGAGGGAATTCTCCACAATGTCAGGGCGCAATCCACATATTTCCAAGCAGTTTCCAGACATGACATGTCCCGTCAGGCGCTCGTCATCGACTAAACTTTCAGGACGCCTTCACACAGGACAACCGCCAGAAAGGGAGGGAACACATGTCCAGACGCACCCCCTTTTGGCCGTCAAGGAAGCAACCGCGGCGCGGATATTGGATATGCGCACGAACGAGTTCAGGAACCTCGTCCAAATCGGCGCGCTGCCGCAGCCCATCGACCTCGCTGGGCAGGTGCTGCGGTGGCGGGTGTCTGGCCTGGAAGCCATCCTGACTGGCACCGTTCCCGACGAAAGCTTCGAAAGTTGAAGAAGCTGGAGCTTCCCTATCTGGACACCATCACCGTGAAGGGGCGTACCTACCACTACTTCGGGAAAGGCAAGACAAGGGTACGTCTCAAGGCGGCGCCCGGCAGCGACGCCTTCCTGCGGGCATACTGGCATCTGCGTCGTGGGCAATCGTCTGCGGCGTCCCGGACGACTTGGGACCCACTGATCGCCAGCTGCTACCAGAGCTCGAAGTACAAGCGCCTCAGCAAGGGGACCGCAGCCAACTACAGACGGCATTGCGAAGCGATCCGTGAGAAGAATGGAGCAAGGGATGTACGTTCCTTCCGGCGCAAACACGCAATCGAGGCGCGCGATGCCTTGCAGGATACCTGGTCGAAGGCCAACGAGCGCGTGGCCGTCCTCTCGATCCTCATGCGCCACGCCGTTAACCTCGAATGGATCGACCGCAACCCAATCGTGGATGTCGAGAAGCTGACGGGCGGCGAAAATGAGCCATGGCCCGAGGACAAACTTATGAGCCATGGCCCGAGGACAAACTGCTCGCCTTCGAAGCAGTATGCGAAGAGCACAGCGTCGAACCCATCATCTATGATCTGGCGATCGGCACCGGCCAGAGGCTTGGTGACTGCATCTCGATGAAATGGGACGACTTCGATGGCGAGTATATGAAAGTGGTTCAGGAGAAGACCTCAGCCAAGATCCAAGTGTACTGCCCGACGCGCCTTCAGCGTTTCCTGGAAACCGTTCCCCGGAACGGAACCTATATTCTTGCGAAGAACCGCACTCAGCACATGGGAAAACGTCAGGTGCAGAAAAGGGTTGAGGATATTCGGAAAGCGATCGGCGTTTTGTCGGGCCAAGGCCGCCTGGTGCCGCATGGCTGGCGGTACACGGCGGCGACCCAGCTGGCCGACGCGGGTGTCGACATGCGCGACATCCAGGCCGTAACCGGCCACAAGACACTCTCGATGGTTCAGAAATATACCGCCCAGGCGAACCAAAAAGCAGCCTCCCGAAGGGCCCAGACGGCACGGGAACAGAGCAGAAACGAAACAGGAAAGCGCTAACAAACTGCCAAACTCGCCTGATCAATTGGGCGGCGGCATTACCGCAACAGACATTTTCTCTTTGAAATCAAAATGGTGCGGGTGAAGGGACTCGAACCCCCACGCCTTGCGGCGCCAGAACCTAAATCTGGTGCGTCTACCAGTTCCGCCACACCCGCACAGCAGCACCGAAAAGCCCCGATGCAAACCGCCGCCTTTCGATCCGCGCCCTTCTAGCAAAGCCCCCGGAAGCTGGCGAGCGGAAAAACCGCCCGTAAGGGCCGCTTCGACCCGCGGGCTCCGGCCGTAAGGCTGCCCCGAAGGGAAGCCCTGCGGCTCGCCAAAGGCGCTTTCGCCCGAAAGCCAATGGATTCGCCCGCGCGCCTCTTTCTTCTTGGCGAAAATACCCAATTTCTACCGCCCGAAGGGCGAGCACAGGAAAGCGTGCGCCGCAGGCGCTCTGCCGGATCGGCCTACAGATCGAGGGCGCGGAACACCGCGGGCAAGGCGTCGGGCAGATCCTCGGCGATCAGACCCGGACCGACCCGGCGCGCGGCGTCGGCATGAAGCCAGGCGGCCTCAGCTGCGGCCTCGAACGCCGGGCGGCCCCGGGCCAGCAGGCCGGTCACGAGCCCGGCCAGCACGTCGCCCGATCCCGCCGTCGCGAGCCAGGGCGCGGCACGGTCGTAAAGCGCCGCGTGGATCGCGGCCCGGCCATCCGGGGCCGCGATCGCGGTATCGGCGCCCTTCAACAGCACCACCGCCCCCGACCGCGCGGACGCCGCCCGGACCGCCTCGATCCGCGAAAAGGCAGGGCCGCGCGCGGGGCGCGCCGCGAGCCGCTCGGCGAGATCGGGGAAAAGCCGGGCGAACTCGCCGCCATGGGGCGTCAGAACGCAGTGTCCATGCAGGGCCGCGACGGGCTCGACCGTCTTCGCCAACAGGCGAAGCGCATCGGCGTCGAGCACGGCGGGGCGTCCGCTGGCAAGCGCCGCCGCAAGCAGCGCCGCCTCGCGCGGGCCGGTCCCCATCCCCGGGCCGAGGCACAGCGCCGAGAACCGCGGATCGTCCAGCAAGGCTGTCAGATCCTCCGGGCCATCGACCGCACGCAGCATCACCGCCGTCAGATGGCAGGCGCATTCGAGCTGCGCCGCCCCGGGCGCGGCCAGGGTCACAAGCCCGGCCCCCACCCGCAGCGCCCCGCGCGCCGCCAGACGCGCGGCGCCGGTCCGTCCCGGCCCGCCCGCCAGCACCAGCGCGTGGCCGTGGCTGTATTTATGCCCGCCGATGGCCGCCGCCTTGCCGATGACGCGCCCGGGGGCCTCGGCCAGCGCGACCGCGCCGGGACAGGGCCCGGTCTGGTCGAGCCCGATATCGGCGATGGCGATCCGGCCGCAAAACGCGCTTCCTTCAGCGGTGAACTGGCCGATCCGGGCGCGGTGGAACGTCACGGTCAGCGCCGCCGGCAGCACGCCGCCAAGATCGCGCCCGCTATCGGTGCAAAGCCCGCTTGGCATGTCGACCGCCAGCGTCCGGCCGCCCGCCGCGCGGAAGACGTCCAGCGCAGCGGCGGTTTGCCCCGCAATGGCCCCGATCCCCCGGCAGCAACCGCTGCCGAAAAGCGCATCAACCGCCAGATCGGCATCGCCGGAAGACACCAGCCCGGCCACCGTCTCGTCATCCCAGGGCCGCACCCGGCCCATCGAGGCCCAGCTGTCATGGTTGCGGCGCGCGTCTGGCGGCAGCCGGTCGGGGGCTCCGAACAGGAACAGCTCGATCCGCCAGCCACGCTCGGCCAGCAGGCGGGCCACCACGAAGCCGTCGCCGCCGTTGTTGCCGGGTCCGCACAGCACCAGCGCGGCCTTCGGCCCTGCCTCGAGATCGGGCCATTCGGCCAGGGCCGCCGCGACCACGCCCTCGCCCGCGCGCTCCATCAGCGTCGCGCCATCTGCATCGCCACGCGCCATCGCGTCGGCCTCGATGGCGCGCATTTGGGCAGAGGTCAGAAGCTCGGCCATCGAAACCCTCAAAATTCGTTTCCAAAGCGCTCATTTAGCAGGCATGTCGCCCACTTCCCGGGCAGCGCCCCAAGATTCCATGAACGCCCAACTTGCGCGTCAGCCTAGCCAATTGTGCGCCTCGGGGGAAAGTGGTCTGTCGGGCGTCGAACCATACCAAGAGGGAGTCGCGCGCCGTGAAGAAGATCGAGGCGATCATCAAACCCTTCAAGCTCGACGAGGTCAAAGAGGCGCTGCAGGAAGCCGGCGTTCAGGGTCTTTCGGTGATCGAGGTGAAGGGGTTCGGCCGCCAGAAGGGCCATACCGAGCTGTACCGCGGCGCCGAATATGTCGTCGATTTCCTGCCCAAGGTGAAGATCGAGATCGTCCTTCCCGACGATCAGGTCGAGGCCGCCATCGAGGCCATCGTCAACGCCGCCAAGACCGAGAAGATCGGCGACGGCAAGATCTTCGTCTCGCCTGTCGAGCAGGCGATCCGCATCCGCACCGGCGAGACCGGCGAGGACGCCCTTTAAGACACCCGTAACGCATGCGCCGGGTCCGCCCGGCCAGGACGCGACCAAACCTAAGTACAGAGGGGAAGAAGGTCACATGAGCAAAGACACGGTTCTCAAGACCATCAAGGACGAGGACGTCGAATACGTCGACATCCGCTTTACCGATCCGCGCGGCAAGCTGCAGCACGTGACGGTGATGGCCGACCTGGTGGACGAGGATTTCCTGGACGAAGGCTTCATGTTCGACGGCTCGTCGATCGCCGGCTGGAAGTCGATCGAAGCCTCCGACATGAAGCTGATGCCCGACCCGGACAGCGCCTATATCGACCCGTTCTATGCCGAGAAGACGCTTTGCGTGCATTGCTCGGTGGTCGAGCCCGATACCGGCGAAGCCTATGACCGCGATCCGCGCGGCACCGCCGAGAAGGCCGAAGCCTATCTGAAATCCTCGGGCATCGGCGATGTGGCCTATTTCGGGCCCGAAGCTGAATTCTTCATCTTCGACGACGTGCGCTATGCCGTGACCCCGAACAAGGTCGCCTATGCCATCGACGTCGAGCATGCCGCCTGGAACACCGACACCGAATACGAGTCGGGCAACCTCGGCCACCGTCCGACCTACAAGGGCGGCTACTTCCCGGTGAACCCGTCGGACGAAGGCCAGGACATCCGGTCGGAAATGCTGTCCACGATGAAGCGGATCGGCATGAAGGTCGACAAACACCACCACGAGGTGGCGACCTGCCAGCACGAGCTGGGCATGATCTTCGACAGCCTGAAGAAACAGGCCGACAACCTGCAGAAATACAAGTACGTCATCCACAACGTGGCGCTGGCCTACGGCAAGACGGCGACCTTCATGCCGAAGCCGATGGCGGGCGACAACGGCTCGGGCATGCACTGCAACATGTCGATCTGGAAAGACGGCAAGCCGCTGTTTGCCGGCGACAAATATGCCGATCTGAGCCAGGAAGCGCTGTGGTACATCGGCGGCCTGCTGAAGCACGCCAAGACGCTGAACGCCTTCACCAACCCCTCGACCAACTCCTACAAGCGGCTGATCCCGGGCTTCGAAGCCCCGGTGCTGCGCGCCTATTCGGCCCGCAACCGCTCGGGCTGCATCCGTATCCCGTGGACCGAGTCGCCCAAGGCCAAACGCGTCGAGGCCCGCTTCCCCGATCCGGCGGCGAACCCCTATCTTGCCTTCTCGGCCCTGCTGATGGCCGGTCTCGACGGGATCAAGAACAAGATCGATCCGGGCGAGGCGATGGACAAGAACCTCTACGACCTGCCGCCCGAGGAACTGGAAGGCATTCCCACCGTTTGCGCCTCGCTGCGTGAAGCGCTGGAAAGCCTTGCCAAGGACCACGACTTCCTGCTGGCGGGCGACGTCTTCACCAAGAGCCAGATCGAAGGCTACATGGAGCTCAAGTGGGAAGAGGTTTACGCCTTCGAACACACGCCCCACCCGATGGAATACAAGCTGTACTACAGCTGCTGATCGGGTCCTTCGGACCGAGTTTCGGAAAGGGCGCCTTCGGGCGCCCTTTTTGCGTCCCCTCAGGGATCAGGCCGGGCGTGCCGGATCATAGCCGATCGGATGCGCCTCAAGCGCCGCGCGTTGGGCAGGGCTCAGGCTCTCAATCGCCACGACATAGGTGTGGATCGAGAATACCACCGCCCCGGTTCGCGGCAGCCGGACCAGCATCTGGCGCTCGCTTCGAAGATAGGGGGCGGGACCGGCCACCTTGGCACGCGGCGCGGCCTCGGGGCGGGGCTGGAAGAGCGCGGGGTCGATGTAGAAATGTGCATTGGCCCGCCAGAGCGGCCGCCCGGGCGCAAGCCCCGCACACAGCCGTTCGACCCGGGCGGCCAGCATCCCGTCATATTGCGGCACCGGGCCATGCACCGCGCCCAACGGACGGCCGATCTTTTCGGCCAGCAGCCAGCTTGCCGGAAAGCAGAGAATGGCGCCGGTCAGAACCGGTCCCTCGGGGCCCGGCTGCAGCAGACAGAAATCCTCCTGCACCAACCGCCCCAGCCGGACAAGCGGCGGACCCTCAAGCGGCACCCGCACCCCGTCGGGGCGCAGGACCTCCGCGGCGCCGATGACGGTTCCGGGACGCCGGGCCAGATCGGCCAGCACGAGATCGTAAAGCTCCCAGGCGGCGTCTTCGGCCTCGGGGCGCATCGCATGCACCGCATCGCGATGGGTCGCGATCAGCCGGTCGCGCTCGGCCATCTGGGCGGCATGGGCCTCGTCGCGGATCAGCCAGAGATCCGGATCGAGCGGCTGGATGCCCGGCAGGCGCCGCATCGCGAGCTCGGCCCAAGGGGTGTAGGGAAGCGTTGTCTGAAGGATCGGCACAGCTTGGATCATCGGCCGATCAGAGCCCGCGCCGGGTATCGCGGCAAGCCCTGTCCTTGGGACCCTGGCAAAGCCCGGGGGTGAAAATGAAAAGGGCGCGGCCCGCAGGCCACGCCCCTTCCGAAATGCCGTATCTTCGGGCGCTCAGTCGCGGCCGATCAGCCGCCAGACCGCCGGAACCGCCAGCGCGGCCAGCGCCAGTTTCAGCGCATCGCCCAGCAGGAAGGGCGTCAGGCCCCAGGCCAGGATCGGCTGGTCCCAGCCATAAAGCTGGCCGAGCCAGATCAGCCCCGGCACGTAGAGCACCACGTTGCCGACGAGCATCGCCACGGCCATCCGGCCCATCGAGCGGTCCCAGCCGGCGCGGGCGAAGGTGCCAAGCGCCAGGGTGGCCAGCACGTAGCCGACCAGATAGCCGCCGGTCGAGCCCATCATATAGGTCAGCCCCGACAGCTCGGCCGAGGACCCGGCGAAGACGTCGAAGCCCAGCGCGCCGACACCCATGTAGCCGAGGATGGTGATCAGACCCAGCCGCGGCCCGTAGGCGGCGCCCAGCGTCAGCACCGCGAAGGTGGTCATGGTCATCGGCACCGGGATCATCGGCACCTTGATATGGGCCGCCAGCGCCAGGATCGCGATCCCGGCCACGACCAGAGCCGCGTCCCGCGCCACGCGCAGCGCGCCGTTCCGGGGCATGATGTTGTCGACAAGGACCTTTTCGGTCAGGGCATACGCCATTACGGTCACTCCCGTTGCATCCGTTGCGACCCGTATTGCCCGAGCGTCGCTTCCGGCGCAAGACCCGGCGGGACGCGACGACGGCCCCCGGCTAAGATTCGGGCCGGTATTCGCTTTCCATCGCATAATTCTTGCGCGGGCCATGCACCTCCCAGCGGCTCGACCAGCAGGGCCATGCGGCGAAATCGTAGCGGACGCGGTAAAGATCGGGCGCGCAGTCGTGCCGCGCCTCGGGGCGGTCGCCCGGACCCAGCGCATGAAAGAAGCGACCATCTTCGAAGAAGACCTCGATCCCCGCGGCGCCCGCGCGCCAGAGATAGCGCCGGGTCGCGACCGCCGGGGCCTGACCGGGTAGTTCGAGCCGCCCGGTTTCGTCATAGACAAGCCCCGCATCATCGCGCGCGAAGACCGCCCGGCCCGTCAGCCGCAGCACCTGCCCGCTCAGCCGGTCGTCGATCCGGCGCGTCAGCCGCCAGGCTCCCTCGAAATCCCCAAATTCCGGCACCCTGCCCCCGCTTCTTGCCGCGCCTGAGCGCAGGCGGTATCAGACCGCGAACCCACGTCCAAGCGAAGGCTGCGCCCATGATCCCCCGCTATGCCCGCCCCGAGATGACCGCCATCTGGGACCCCGCCACCAAGTTCCGCATCTGGTACGAGATCGAGGCCCATGCCTGCGATGCCCAGGCTGCGCTGGGGGTGATCCCGAAAGAGAATGCCGAAGCCGTCTGGAAGGCCAAGGACGTGGTCTTCGACGTCGACCGGATCGACGAGATCGAGGCCGTCACCAAGCATGACGTCATCGCCTTCCTGACCCATCTGGCCGAACATGTGGGCTCGGACCAGGCGCGCTTCGTGCATCAGGGCATGACCTCGTCGGACGTGCTCGACACCTGCCTCAACGTCCAGCTGATGCGCGCGGCCGACCTGCTGATCGCGGACATGGACAAGCTGCTGGCCGCGCTCAAGCGCCGCGCCTTCGAACACAAGGATACGGTGCGGATCGGGCGGTCCCACGGCATCCATGCCGAGCCCACCACCATGGGCCTGACCTTCGCCCGCTTCTATGCCGAGATGGAGCGCGGCAAGCGCCGCCTGCTGGCCGCCCGCGAGGAAATCGCGACCGGCGCGATCTCGGGCGCGGTCGGCACCTTCGCCAATATCGACCCCTCGGTCGAAGAGCATGTCTGCAAGCAGATGGGCCTTGTCCCCGAGACGATCTCGACCCAGGTCATTCCGCGCGACCGCCACGCCATGTTCTTCGCGACGCTGGGCGTCATCGCCTCGTCGATCGAGAATGTCGCCATCGAGATCCGCCACATGCAGCGGACCGAGGTGCTGGAGGCCGAGGAGTTCTTCTCGAAGGGCCAGAAAGGCAGCTCGGCGATGCCGCACAAGCGCAACCCGGTCCTGACCGAGAACCTGACGGGGCTCGCGCGGCTGGTGCGCATGACCGTGGTCCCCGCGATGGAGAACGTGGCGCTCTGGCATGAACGCGACATCTCGCACAGCTCGGTCGAGCGCGGTATCGCGCCCGATGCGACCGTGACGCTCGATTTCGCGCTGAACCGGCTTGCGGGCGTGATCGACAAGCTAGTGATCTACCCCGAGAACATGCTGGCCAACATGAACAAGTTCAAAGGGCTGGTGATGTCCCAGCGGGTGCTTCTGGCGCTGACCCAGGCCGGTGTCAGTCGCGAGGATGCCTATCGGCTGGTGCAGCGCAACGCGATGAAGGTCTGGGAACAGGGCAAGGACTTCAAGGAAGAGCTTCTGGCCGATGCCGAGGTCACGGCGGCGCTGAGTCCCGCCGAGATCGAGGAGAAATTCGACCTCGGCTATCACACCAAGCATGTCGACACCCTGTTCAAGCGGGTCTTCGGCGAAAGCTGAGCCCGGCCGCGCGGCGCGTTTCCGGGCGGGAACGCGCCTGCTGATATTTCCGTGAACGCCTGGCCAAGCGATTCGGTGCTATCCTCCCTCCACCTTCAGGAGGGAGATGCACCATGACCACCAGGACGATCCTTGCAGCGGCGGCGCTTGCGCTCGTGCCCGCGCTCGCCTCGGCCGAATGCGGCTGGGAAAAGCGCATCAACGCCAATACCTGCGGCGAAGGGCAGACCTTCGACACGGCCACGGGCACCTGCGTGGACCAGAGCACCAGCTGATCCGGCCCTTGTGCGGCGCCCGGCCGACCCGGTGCGCCGCCCTTTTCTGCGAAACCACCGCAGTTCCGACAAATTTCGCTCACGCTGACGGTCTCCGATAACCCCGGCTTAACACCCGGGGATTAACCCTCTTCCCCAAGAAGACGGAGACCCACGTGCAGAGTTTCGGAGCCCCTATCGCCTCTCCCGGCCTGACATCGCGCCAGAAGGCCGCGATCATCGTTCGCCTTGTGCTGAACGAAGGGATCGACCTTCCGCTGCATTCGCTACCCGCGACAGTGCAGACCGATCTCGCCGACGAGATCGCGAAAATGCGCTATATCGACGGCAACACGCTCCAGGTCGTGATCGAGGAATTCCTGATCGAGCTGGAACAGTTCGGCCTCGCCTTCCCCGGCGGAATCGACGAGGCGATGCGTCTGCTCGGCGATCATCTCAGCCCCGAGGCCGCGGCCGCGATCCGCGCCCGCTTCGGCACCGAACGGGGCGGCGACCCCTGGGCGACGCTGGCCGGGCTCGACCCGACCCGGCTGACCGAGATCCTGCTGGCCGAAAGCCCCGAGGTCGCGGCGGTGGCCCTGTCGAAGCTGCCCAGCCAGATCGCCGCGACGATCCTTGGCAAGATGCCCGGGCCCGAGGCCCGGCGCATCGCCTTCGCGATCTCGCGCACCGCCGAGGTGCCCCCAGCCGCGGTGGTGCGAATCGGCCGCGCCCTCGCCGACCGGATCAATTCCGCCCCCGAACCGGCCTTCGATCTCGCGCCGGAAACCCGGATGGGCGCAATCCTCGACGTGGCGCCCGCCGCCACGCGCGACGACGTTCTGGAAGGCCTGCGCGAAACCGATGCGGAACTGGCCGAAAGGGTCCGTCAGGCGGTCTTCACCTTCGCCGACATTCCCGACCGTCTGGACGAACGCGACGTGCCGGCGCTGACCCGGGCGATCGAACAGGCCAAGCTCATCACCGCGATGGCGGGTGCCGACGGCAAGACCGGACCGGCGGTCGAGTTCATCCTCAACAACATGTCCCAGCGGATGGCCGGCCAGATTCGCGACGAAATCAACGATCGCGGCACCCCCGCCGCCGACGAGACCGAGGCCGCCATGGCCGACGTCATCGCCGCGATCCGCGGCATGGAGGCTGCGGGCGAAATCAAGCTCAGGAAGTCCAGCAAGGCCGCCTGATACCCGGCGGACAAGGCCGAACCGATGGGAGGGGCCAGACCGGCGCTGGCGCCCGGCGGCCCCTGCCCCCCTAGCAGGCCGCTGAAAAAGGTCTCAGCCGCGCCCCTGTCGGCTCGCTCGTCAGGCTCTAACGCGCTGGATTTTCATCAGCTCAACGAGAGAGCTCAAAAATGACGCCCCTTGGCATCGAAAAGGCGATGGTCGGAGTTTCTCAGCAGCCTGCCAGGTCCGGCCAGACGGCATCGCGACCGAGGGCGGTCTTCAGGGACCGGCACGGTCATATGCGCGGATCATGGGTCCAAACACCCAAACACGCTCCGCTCTTTCGGCTTGGCCTGCGAGAGCGCGCCAGAAGGGCTGAACGGCCGCAACCGGCCCTGTGGGACGCCCGGAAAGCTGGGATGTGAATGGTCCGATAGGTCCGATCGCTGAGCCCGCCTTTCGAGGCCGCGCCACGGGGACGGTTTCACAGGACCTCGGCCAGATCTCCTTCCGGCGGGGGGCTGGTCGCCAAGATCGGCCCGTCAGCTCGTCGGGTCCATGAGCGCGGCCCCGGGACGTTGCACCCCGGCAACCGATCTGCAGGATCTGGCCCGAACGGAATGCCATGGCGGAGATGGCCGATGAAATTGACCCGACGGGCCTGCCCTCTGGGCACGGCCTAGACGCCGCGCCCCCGCGACCGATCCAACCGAACCTCCCCGGATGGCTTGACCCCGGGAGACCCGGCAATGAACGAGATCGTCTCTCTGGTCCGCCCTGCCACTCCGACCAACCGCGCCGTCTAGTGCGGCCAAGCCGCGGATCGCGGGCGGCGCAGCCTGCCTCGCCGGTCCCACATCCGACTCGACGATCCGCACGGGCGGCCCCTTCGGGCGACGCAGCAACGTTCCAGGACCGGCGGCCGCCGAAGACCCCGAACCGTCCCGCCTCGCGCACAACCTGGCCGAAAGAGCCGGTGCTTGTGGCAGGGGCGCGGGGCGACTATGTCTGCCAGCGCGGCGGGCCGACCTTGACGGGCGGCGGCATCGGGGCCGCATCAGGCATCGCGGCCCCGGCAAGCGGGCAAAGGCACGAAAGGAAACCGGTCCGATGGGCAAGCGGGACAGGCGCGCACGGCGGCTTGGCGACTGGCTGACGGACCGCGTCGCGCGGCTGCTGATCGGCACGGCGCTGGCCCTGCCCTATGAGCGCCGCGTGCCCTTCGGCGGGTGGGTCACGCGGCGGCTGATCGCGCCCGTTGCGGGCTATCGCGCCCGGGCCGAGGCCAATCTGACGCTGGTCTACCCCGGGATGCCCGCCGACGAGCGGCGTCGCATCGCCGATGCCGTGGCCGACAATGCCGGACGCACCCTGATCGAGAACTACTCGACCCGCGCCTTCCTCGCGCGCATGGCGGAGGCCGAGCCGCAGGGGCCGGGACTCGCGGCGCTCGAGGCAGCCCGCGCGGCCGGGCGCCCCGCGATTCTGGTCACCGGCCATTTCGGCAATTACGAAGCGGCCCGGGCGGCGCTGGTCGCGCGCGGCTACGAGATCGGCGGGCTCTACCGGCCGATGGCGAACCCGTTCTTCAACGCCCATTACGTCCGCACGATGGAGGCCTTCGGCGGCCCGGTCTTTCCGCAGGGACGGCGCGGCACTGCGGGGTTCGTGCGGCATCTGCGCAGCGGCGGAATGCTTGTGCTGCTGACCGACCAGCATGCCCGCCGGGGAGCCGAGCTGCACTTCATGGGCCAGCCTGCACTGACGGCCCTGTCCGCCGCCGAACTTGCGCTGCGCTACGGCGCCGATCTGATCCCCTTCTACGCCACGCGCCGCCCCGACGGGCTGAGCTTCGATATCGAGATCGAGGCCCCGGTGCCGCCCTCGACCCCGCGCGAGATGATGCAGGCGTTGAACGACAGCCTCGAGGCGCGCGTCCGCCGCCACCCCGAGCAATGGTTCTGGATTCATCGCCGCTGGAAGGTCCGCTGACCGCGCCCGCCCTGGGGAAGCGTCAGCCGGAGAGCCTCAGCGCAGGCGCGCTGCCGCCAGGATCTCGCCCGGTCCGGGGCGCTGCAGGATGGCCACGACCGGTTCGTCTCCGGCGGCCTCGATGCTCATCGACAGCGGGTCGGCGCCGTTCCAGCGCGCCACCGGCGTCCAGGCGTCGACGATATTGGTATAGCGCAGCGACTTGCCCGCATTCTCGCCGTGCTCGATATCGACCATCTGCTCGGGCCGGTAGCGCACGATCTGCAGCACCGCATCTTCGCCGAAAGCTTCGGTCGAGACCGCCGACACCGTCACCGTGTCGCCCTGCCGGGCCAGGCTGAGCGAGACCGGGCTTTCGGTCACGGCATGCGCCTCGATCAGATGGGCCAGGTCCATCGGCCGGTAGCCGACCACGTGATCCTCGCCCTCGACCACCATCTGCGGCGTGTAGATCGACCGCTTGCCCGCGGCATGGGCATAGGCCTTCTGGCGCCGGGTGAAGGCCGGATCGGCGAAGACATCCTTCCAGCCGATATAGTCCCAGTAGTCCACATGCAGCGCCAGAGCGATCACGTCGTCGCGCTTGGCCAGCTCGGCCATCAGCGCATCGGCGGGCGGGCAGGATGAACAGCCTTGCGAGGTAAAGAGCTCGACCACCACCGGGCTCGAATCCGACCGGGCGGGACCGGCAAAGGAAACACACCCCGCCAACAGGACCGTAAGGACTGCGCGCATCAGACTCGCCTTGATTTCCCCTTCGCCCGATCTTCGTACCCAAGCGCCCGGACACCTGCCAATCAAGGATTCGGGAGGGGGCCGTGCGGATCGGCCGCGCAGGACCGGAGTTTGGCTGGACATTTCTGTGCACAACGGTATACAAATCTTGCCGCACCCTCTTGATCGCCCCCGGGGGATCGGGCAAGAGCGTGCAGGTAATTTCGTGAACCGCGCGACACCCTGATGGAGAACGATCTTTCATGCCGATCACCGTTGGACAGGACACAGCCAAGACCCGCAAGACGCTGAGCGTCGGACGCGCCAGCTATGCCTATTACTCGATCCCCGCGGCCGAGGCGGCCGGGCTCGGTGATTTCGGGCGTCTTCCCGCCGCGCTGAAGGTGGTGCTTGAGAACCTGCTGCGCTTCGAGGACGGCAAGACCGTCACCGTCGACGACATCAAGGCCTTTTCGGACTGGGCCGCGAATGGCGGCAAGGCCGCCCGCGAGATCGCCTATCGCCCGGCCCGAGTGTTGATGCAGGACTTCACCGGCGTTCCGGCCGTGGTCGACCTGGCCGCGATGCGCGACGGCATTCTGGGCCTTGGCGGCGATGCGCAGAAGATCAACCCGCTGAACCCGGTCGATCTGGTCATCGACCACTCGGTGATGATCGATGAATTCGGCAACCCGCGCGCGTTCCAGATGAATGTCGACCGCGAATACGAACGCAACATCGAACGCTACACCTTCCTCAAATGGGGCCAGAAGGCGTTCAACAACTTCCGCGTGGTGCCGCCCGGCACCGGCATCTGCCACCAGGTGAACCTGGAATACCTGGCCCAGACGGTCTGGACCGATACCGATCAGGACGGCGCCGAAGTGGCCTATCCCGATACGCTCGTTGGCACCGACAGCCACACCACCATGGTCAACGGGCTGGGCGTTCTGGGCTGGGGCGTCGGCGGGATCGAGGCCGAGGCCGCGATGCTGGGCCAGCCGGTCTCGATGCTGATCCCCGAGGTCGTGGGCTTCAAGCTGACCGGCAGCATGGTCGAGGGCACCACCGCCACCGATCTGGTGCTGAAGGTCGTGCAGATGCTGCGCCAGAAGGGCGTCGTCGGCAAGTTCGTCGAATTCTACGGCGAGGGGCTCGATCATCTGCCGCTGGCCGACCGCTCGACCATCGCCAACATGGCGCCCGAATACGGCGCCACCTGCGGCTTCTTCCCGGTCGATGAGGAAACCCTGCGCTATCTGACCCAGACCGGCCGCGACAAGGACCGTATCGCGCTGGTCGAGGCCTATGCCAAGGCCAATGGCATGTGGCGCGATGCCGATTACGACCCGGTCTATACCGACACGCTGCATCTCGACATGGGCACGGTCGTGCCCGCGATCTCGGGGCCGAAACGGCCGCAGGATCACACCCCGCTGACCAATGCCGCGCAGTCCTTCTTCAACGTCGTGTCGGATTATCGCGGCATCGACGAAAGCGAGGAAGCGCGCGACATGCTGGCCGAGGCCCCCGCGCCCGATCTCGATGCCGATCCGCGCAAGAGCGCAAAGGTCGAGGGGCAGGAGTACGAGCTGCGCGACGGCTCGGTGGTGATCGCCTCGATCACCTCCTGCACCAACACCTCGAACCCCTATGTGATGATCGGCGCCGGGCTCGTGGCGCGCAAGGCGCGCGAACTGGGCCTGACCCGCAAGCCCTGGGTCAAGACCTCGCTTGCCCCCGGCTCGCAGGTCGTCAGCGAATATCTCGAGGCGGCCGGGCTGCAGGAAGACCTGGACGCGATCGGCTTCAACCTCGTGGGCTATGGCTGCACCACCTGCATCGGCAATTCGGGGCCGCTGGCCGAGGAGATCTCGAAGGCGATCAACGACAATGACCTGATCGCGACCTCGGTGCTGTCGGGCAACCGCAACTTCGAGGGCCGGATCAGCCCCGATGTGCGCGCCAACTACCTGGCCTCGCCGCCGCTGGTCGTGGCCTATGCCATCGCGGGCGACATGAACATCGACCTGACCCGCGATCCCATCGCCCAGGACAAGGACGGCAAGGACGTCTTCCTGAAGGACATCTGGCCGAACCAGGCCGAAATCGCCGAACTGGTCGAGAAGACCGTGACCCGCGACGCTTTCCAGTCGAAATATGCCGACGTCTTCAAGGGAGACGAGAAATGGCAGGCGGTCGAGACCACCGACAGCGAGACCTATGACTGGCCGGCGAGCTCGACCTATGTCCAGAACCCGCCCTACTTCCAGGGCATGGGCACCGAACCCGGCGAGATCACCGATATCGAGAATGCCCGTCCGCTGGCGATCCTGGGCGACATGGTCACGACCGACCACATCAGCCCTGCCGGGTCGTTCAAGGACACGACGCCTGCCGGCAAGTACCTGATCGAGCGTCAGGTGCCGGTGCGCGAATTCAACTCCTACGGCTCGCGTCGCGGCAACCACGAAGTCATGATGCGCGGCACCTTCGCCAATATCCGGATCCGCAACGAGATGCTCTCGGGCGTCGAGGGCGGCTATACCAAGGGTCCGGACGGTAACGAGACCTCGATCTTCGAGGCGGCGATGGCCTGGCAGGAGAAAGGCGTGCCTCTGGTGGTGATCGGCGGCATCGAATATGGTGCCGGGTCCTCGCGCGACTGGGCGGCCAAGGGCACGGCGCTTCTGGGGGTCAAGGCGGTGATCGCCGAAAGCTTCGAACGCATCCACCGCTCGAATCTGGTGGGAATGGGGGTGATTCCCTTCGAGTTCACCGACGGCGACACCCGCAAGACGCTGGGTCTGACCGGCGAGGAACGCTTCTCGATCAAGGGTCTCGCGGGCGATCTGAAACCGCAGGCCCACGTGCCCTGCACCATCGTCTATGCCGATGGGACCGAAAAGACCGTGACGCTCAAATGCCGGATCGATACCGCCATCGAGAAGGAATATGTCGAGCATGGCGGCGTGCTGCACTACGTTCTGCGCAACCTCGCCAAGGCCGGGTGATCCGCCAAGCCGTTGAAAACAAATCGCCCCGGGCCGAAACCCGGGGCGATGTCATTTTCTGAAACAAAAGTTTTTGTTCTGGCAACCCGGTTCCGCTTTGCGCTGGATCAAGTTTGGACTATGATAAGTCCATATTGAGGACGATTTTTGACAGATATTTCACAAGACCTTTTCAGGGGGGAATTGGGGGACCGTCACAAGACGACAACGGCCTTGATTGCGTGAGACAGGTTGGCGGCTTCGCCGACCGTGGCCACCGCGGCTATTGAGCCGCACCTATTCATCCGACCTGTGCGCTGACGGCCAAACGGCCGTCAGTTCCTGTTGAGGCGCCGGGCTGCGACCTTCGCCCCCGCGCAGGCAGGACACTGCCCCCCTTTCCAGGACAGTCCCCCGGTCAATCTGCGATCCATACGACGATTTCTCCGCGCACGCGAACACCCAAACGCATCGCCGTTCCTTCGTCCACGCCCCGATCGCCGGGCTCTCCCGAATCCAGTCGTCCTTGAGATTGCCAGTGACCTGCTCCCCTCGGAGTCCGCGTTTATGGGTGAACTCTGTTCAGGGTTTGGTCCTCCTTCGACCTTTGGTATCACTCCACGGGGTGAGCCCGTCGAGGCCCGTGTTGGGGGCGGTGACGGTTGTAGTCGTCTCTCCACGCCGTGATCAGGCCGCGGGCATGGCGCAGGTTCCCGCAGGGTCAACCCAATGGGCGCGGAGGCCAGCGTTTCTTTCGTCGGCAACACCGACCACACTGTTCCGTTCATGCGCAAGAACAGCGACCTCTTCGAAGCGCTGCCCAGCCAGTTCCACGATTCCGCCTTCAACGACCGCCTGCACGCCTGCCTGCCGGGCTGCGAGATCGACGTCATCCGCGGTGAAATGTTCACCAAAGGCTAAGGCTCATCCGGACCGGACGAAGCCGGTCGAGGCGTTCGCGGACCTCCTCTGGTTCCCGACGGGTAGCAGGAAGACCGAAGCCTATCTCGGTGTGGCGGCCTTCGCCATGGCCATGCGCCGCTTGAAAAATGATCTAGGCGGCCTCGACGCTTCACGCGGTCTCGCTGTCATCATGCGCTACACACTGCGCCTTCTGACGCTACAACAATTCCCGCGGGCCACGACGCTGCTCTGCGCGATGGAGGTCAGCCGTCGTGCAGACGACAAGATCTGGGGCACGGAACCATTCATACTCGGCCTCTGGGTCGGCAATCGTGTCACGCCGGGCGCTACCGAGGCGTCACACAAGGCTGTCGAGGCCATTCGAAACAACGACCGCAACAAGTCAGGCATTGCATCACCAGCGCAGCTTACGATCTGTCCTTGGTGAGGTTCGGAGAGTGCAGGCGGGCGCGACATAGAGGTCGACAGGATTGCGGGCCGGACATTGATTCACTGCGGCGATAAGCTCGGCAACTGCGGTTTCTCGAATGCCAAATCCAGCGGGTATACGCGACGCTTGCGCCGCTGCTGGCCTTGATGACGCCGACCGGGCCGTTCTAGGGTCCAGACTCATTGAGTTTCACAGCCAGAACAAGACGGTCGCGGCGAGCATGATCGCAGAGAAGAAGGTCTCCGGGCACCGGTCATATCGAGTTGCGACGCGCCGCCAATCCTTCAGGCGGCCGAACATGATCTCGATGCGGTTGCGGCGCTTGTAGCGCCGCTTGTCGTATTTCACGGCCTTCTTGCGGGACTTCCGGCCGGGGATGCAAACCTTTATCCCCTTGTCGTTCAACGCTTCTCTGAACCAATCGGCGTCATAACCTCGATCGGCGAGCAGCCAGCCTGCTTTCGGAAGGTCGCCCAGCAGCGCCGCCGCGCCGGTGTAATCGCTGACCTGACCGGCCGACATGAAGAACCTGATCGGCAGCCCTTTCGCATCGGCAACGGCGTGCAACTTGGTGTTCATGCCACCTTTGGTGCGCCCGCTCTGGCGTCCGCGCCCCCCTTTTTACCCCAAGGCTTGATGCCGTGCGGTGCGCCTTGAGATATGTCGCGTCGATCATGATCGTCTTTTGCTCTGCACTCTCGGCGGCTAGGCCCACCATGATCCTGGCGAAGACCCCATTGTCGCTCCAGCGCTTCCAACGGTTGTAAAGGGTCTTTGCCCGGCCGTATTCCTTTGGTGCGTCGCACCACCGTAACCCATTGCGATTGATGAAGATTATGCCGCTGAGAACGCGACGATCGTCGACGCGGGGCTTGCCATGCCTCTTGGGAAAAAACGGTTTGAGACGCTCCATCTGCGCATCAGTCAGCCAGTAAAGATTGCTCATCGATCAGGTCTCCTTGCGGAGCCTGAATCACGCCAAAAGCCTGAAATCAATGGGTCTGGAGCCTAACAGGTAAGAACCTTCCTTGTGGGGGTGAAAAGACGCAGGCTTCACGTACCAGTGAACATCCAAGCACGAAACCCTTGTGGGCACCCCAAATCTACCGCGCGAAAACTGTCACTAGATCGGCAATAGATTTCCCTGAGCGGGAAAATATTCAGTGATTTCAAGAGCATATGGCGGAGAGACAGGGATTCGAACCCTGGAGACGGTTTCCCGCCTACACACTTTCCAGGCGTGCGCCTTCGACCACTCGGCCACCTCTCCGTGACAGGCTGTCTACCCTCGGCCGGGGGCGCGATGCAAGAGGAGTTTGGCTGCTCTCGCCCCCCCTGCCCCGCGACCCTCCGGCACGGGACCGGGCGGGATCCTGCCGGGCAGGACGCTAGGCGTCCAGAAGTACCGTCACCCGCCGGTTCTGACGGCCCTTCTTCTCGATCTTGCCAAGGCGGACCGGGCCGATCTCGCCGGTGCGGGCGACATGGGTGCCGCCGCAGGGCTGCAGGTCGACCCGGTCCTTGCCCGTGCCGATGCGGACAAGGCGGACACGACCCGTGCCACGCGGCGGGGCCACTGACATCGTCTTCACCAGCCCCGGATCGGCGTCGAGCTCGGCCTCCGTGATCCACTCCTCGCCGACCGGCAGGTCGCGGGCGATCAGCGCGTTCAACGCCGCCTCGAGCGCCTCCCTGTCCTCGGGCGCCTCGGGCATGTCGAAATCGAGCCGCCCCTTGTCGGCGCCGATGGCGCCGCCCGAGACCGGCAGCGGAATGACCACCGACAGCAGATGCAGCGCGGTGTGGACGCGCATATGCCCGTGGCGGCGGTCCCAGTCGAGATGCTGGACGACCTCGGTGCCGACCGGCGGCAGGGTGGCGCCCTCAGGGGCCAGCAACAGCGCCGCTCCTGCCTCGCCCTTGACGGTGTCGGCCACGGTCATCTCGCCGCCTTCCCAGACCAGCCGCCCGGTATCGCCGGGCTGGCCGCCGCCGCGCGGATAGAACAGCGGCGCCGACAGCACCACGCCGCCCTCGGCATGGGCCACGACCGTCGCGGGCGCCTCTCTGAGATAGGGGTCCTTGCGGTAAAGCGGGTCGGTCATCGGGGTCCATCTCCTCCATCGGCGTCGGCGTCGCCGCCGAGATCGGCAAGCGGCTCGGGCTGGGGTTCGGCGCTCTGGCGCGGCAGGAACGGGCCCGGCGATTGCGGCGCGGGCCGTTCGCGCAGGGTTTCGGGGTTTCTCAGCCAGATGTCGCGCTGGGCGAAGGGGATCTCGATGCCTTCCTCCGCAAAGCGGCGGGCAATCTCATGGTTCAGTTCGGTTCGCACAGAAAGCCCGTAGTTGATGTCGCGCAGAATGACCCGAAGCTCGAATTCCAGCGCATCGGCGCCGAAGCCCTGGAACACCACCAGCGGCGCCGGGTTCACCATCACCAGCGGATGGCTTTCGCCGATTTCCATGAGGATCTTCTCGACCTTGCGGGTGTCGCTGCCATAGGCGACGCCGACCTTGAGGATCACCCGCCCGGTCAGGTTCTGCCGGGTCCAGTTCGTCACCTGCCCGGCGATCAGATCGGCATTGGGCACGATCACGTCGGTGCGGTCGAAGGTCTGGATCCGGGTCGAGCGGACCGAGATGTCCTTGACGATCCCCATCACGCCGCCGACCTCGATCCAGTCGCCCTGGCTGACAGGCCGCTCGATCAGCAGGATGATACCCGAGACGAAGTTCTGAACGATGGTCTGAAGCCCGAAGCCGATACCGACAGACAGCGCACCGGCGACGATCGCAAGCGAGCTGAGGTCGATGCCCGCGGTCGTCACCGACACCACCCCGGCCAGGAAGATCCCGACATAGCCCACGCCCGAGATCAGCGCGGTCTGCCCGCCCGGGTCGATCTTTGTCTTCGGCAGCACGGTCGAGCGCAGCATGCCCTGCACCAGCCGGGTCAGCGCGTAGCCCAGGGCGAAGACCACGACGAAGGTCAGGAAGCTCGTCGGCGAGATCCGGGTGCCGCCGATGCTGTAGCCGGCGGTGAAGCGCGCCCAGAGCTCGGTCAGGTCGGCGATGCGCGCGCCCCAGATCAGGGCCAGCACCGGCATGGACAGCAGCACGAGCATCATCCCGATCAGCACCGGGATCAGATCGCCGCCATTCTCGGGGTCCTCGACATCGCGGCCCATCAGGATGGCATAGATATCGGTCACGAAGCGCTGCAGCAGCAGCAGGAAGCCCACCAGCGCCAGCGTCAGGATCGAGGGATAGACGAAGAAATCGCCCGCCTCGGCATAGCCCACCGCCCCCAGGAGCGGTCCGATCAGCCCGGCCCCGATGGCCGCGCGGCCGAAGAAGGCGGCGACGCGGTTGCGATAGGGCCGCTCTTCGGGGCTTTCGGCGCCGTCGGCCCGGGAATGCGCCAGCAGAAGCTGGCCCATCCGCGACAGCATCAGCCCGGCCAGCAGCAGGATCGGAAAGCTCAGGACCGCGACCGCCTCGGCGGGATAGTTCTCGACCTTGGTCACTTCCTGGGCCAGCATCGCCAGCGCCAGGATCAGCCCGATGATCCAGGAATTGAACCGGCCCTCGGCGCGCCGCTCGGGCGGCAGGGTCAGGATGGCGCGGCTGACGCCCAGCTGGGCGAAGACGCGGCCGCCCAGCCAGCCCGCGGTGAAGATCGTGAAGCCGAGGATCGGCAGGATCTGCGCCACCCGCTCGGTGCGAAGCCCCAGCATCGCCGAGGATTTCAGCGCCCCCGCCAGCAGCACGACCCCCAGCGTCGGCACCACGATCTGCCCGAGCGACGCGATGCCGGAAAAGAGCGTCCGCCCCCGGCCCCGGCCGCGCTGGGCCAGAAACACCGACAGCATCTCCATCCAGCGGCGGCCCCGCACCGTCAGGAGGCCGGCCAGGGCCAGAAACAGCAGCGTCACCGGCAGCGCGCTTTGCATGGTCGCGCGCGCATTGGGGTTTTCCCAGTTCGACGACAGCTCGTTGCCGACCTCGACAAGGGTGCCGCGGATCGCGGTCAGACCGGCGGCCCAGTTGACCGGGTTCACTGGCGAGGGGCCCAGTTGCAGCAGCTGATCGGCTTGCCGTTCGCGGATGATCTGGTCGATCTCGCGGATCAGGCCGTCGGCCCGGCTGTAGGCCTCGACCGCCTTCAGGCTCGGGGCCTGCGCCTCGTTCAGCTGCTTGGTCAGCTCGGCGCGGCGCTTGGCGATTTCCTGCGGCTCGGTCTCGCCCTCGGCGGGCGGATCGCCCAGCGCCGAGATCTGGTCGCGCAGGGTCTTGACCCGGGCCGAGTTGATGTTCTGCGCATCGAGAAACCGCGTGCGCCAGTCGACCAGTTCGCCGCGCAGCGTGTCGAAAGCGGCCGTCGAGGCCTTGCCCTCGGCCAGGACCTTCTCGGCGCGCGAGGCGACCTTGTTCCACTCGGCGTAATCGGGGCCCTCCTGCTGGGCCTGGGCCTGGGCCAGCGCCGGTGTGGGGAGTGCGGTCGGCAAAACGGCTGTGGCCAGCACGGCCAGCAGCGCAACAAGGAAACGAAACTTCATCCGGCGAACACCTCCGGCATCGACCGTTTGGGGCTGTCCATCCAGGACGGCACGGGCAGGCCCTTCCCGCGCAGGAAGGCGGGATCGAAGAGCCGCGACTGATAGCGCGTGCCGGAATCGCACAGCATGGTGACAATCCTGTGGCCGGGGCCCATCTCGCGGGCCATCCGCATGGCGCCCGCGACGTTGACCCCCGACGAGCCGCCAAGGCACAGCCCCTCCTGCGCCAGCAGGTCGAACACCACGCCCAGCGCCTCGTCGTCGCCGATGCGGCAGCAGAAATCGGGCGTGAAGCCTTCCAGATTGGCGGTGATCCGGCCCTGCCCGATGCCCTCGGTGATCGAAGAGCCCTCGGAGGTCATCTCGCCCGTGGTGTAAAAGCTGTAAAGCGCCGCCCCATGGGGGTCGGCCAGGCCGATCTTCACGCCCCTGGGCTGCAGCGCCATCGCTGTGCCCGCCAGCGTGCCGCCCGAACCGACCGCGCAGATGAACCCGTCGACCCGGCCGCCGGTCTGGTCCCAGATCTCGGGGCCGGTGCCCTCGGAATGGGCCTGGCGGTTGGCGGTATTGTCGAACTGATTGGCCCAGATCGCGCCATTGGGTTCGGTCTTCGCCAGCGCCTCGGCCAGACGGCCCGAATAGCGCACGTAGTTATCGGGGTCGCGATAGGGTTTCGCGGGCACCTCGACCAGCTCGGCACCGGCCAGGCGCAGCATGTCCTTCTTCTCGCGGCTTTGCGTCTCAGGGATCACGATCACCGTGCGGAACCCCATCGAGGCGCCGACCAGCGCCAGCCCGATGCCGGTATTGCCCGCCGTGCCCTCGACGATGGTGCCGCCCGGCGCCAGAGCGCCGCGCGCCACCGCATCGCGGATGATCCACAAGGCGGCGCGGTCCTTGACCGACTGACCCGGATTGAGGAACTCGGCCTTGCCGAGGATCTCGCAGCCGGTTGCCTCCGATGGCCCTTTCAGGCGCACCAGAGGCGTATTGCCGACCAGATCGGCCAGATCGCTCCGTATCGCCGCCATGTGCGTCTCCCTCTGCCTGCCGGTTTCGCCATTGCTACCGGCGCCCCGGAGGGAACTCAAGCCGGGGGCCGGAAGGCCTCACGGTGACGTGCAAGCCAGAGAAGCGACAGGATGAGCGGGGCATTGCCGATCTCGCCGGTATCGACCAGATCCATCGCCCGCGCAAAAGGCACCACATGGGCACGGATGTCCTCGCCCTCGGCCGGGACCCCGCCCAGACCGCCCGCCTCGGCCCCAAGATCGGCCTCGCCCACGAACGAGTAGATGTATTCGGCCTTCGCGCCCGGCGAGGTGTAATAGCCAAAACAGCGGTGCAGCGCCCCGATCGTCAGCCCCGCCTCTTCGAGCGCCTCGCGGCGCACCGTCTCTTCGGGGGTTTCGCCCGGGTCGATCAGACCGGCGATGGCCTCGACCGACCAGACCTGGCTGTCGCCCCGCGCGTAAGGCCCCGCGCGCACCTGTTCGATCAGCAAGACCGCATCGCGGGCCGGGTCATAGGGCAGCACGGTCGCGGCGTCCCCCGTCAGGAAGGCCGCGCGCACCATCTCGTCGCTCATCCGCCCGTCGAAGCGGGTGTGCCGGAAGGTGTATTCCTCGACCGCGAAGAAATTCGCATAGGGCTGGGCGCGGGCGGTCTCGACGATATCGCCCGGGCCGGTCGGCTTGCGCAGGGTGGCAGGCCCCGGCTGGCGGGCGCGCAGCGTCGAGGCGGCGCGGGCCAGGATCATCCGATAGCGCCGCGCATTCACCTCGGGCGGGCGGTCTGGATAGCCCAGCATCACCTCGCCCGCGGCTTCGGTCACCAGATCGCCCCAGCGCGCGCGCCAGGCCTCGATATCCCAGGCCGCGCCGGGCACGAGCCCCGCGCGGTCATGGGCATAGACCCCGGCCTTGATCGGCCCGTCGGCGGTCTCGACCGTGACCTCCTGACAGTCGAAGCCATAACCGCCCTCGTAATAATCGAGCCGCGCGCGGTCTTCCGCCGTCAGCCCGTCGACCAGCAGCCCCTCGGCCTGCCTGCCGGGCTCGGGCAGGATCAGCGGAAAGCTTTCGCCCTCGGCCAGCCGCACGGCATGATCCGCGAGCCGCGCGGGATGCCTCGTCAGAGTGTCGGCCGGGCGGTCCAGCACCCGCGCCAAAAGCGGCAGATGGCACAGCGTGCCGTAAAAGAACATGCGTTCCATGTTCGCGTCCTTCAGGTCCAGAAATGTGAGACGGCTTCGACTGCCAGCCCGGCCAGAACGCCGCCGACCAGCAGCACGCCCATCGCCGCGGGCGAGGTGAAAAGCTGCAGCCCGTAGTCGGCCGCCAGCCCGATCCAGCCCAAGACCGCCGCAACCGGATCGCCAAAGCGCATCTCGACGGTGCGGGCATAGGCCCGGGCCCCGGCATGGATCAAGAGCGCGTAGAAGACCAGCACCACGGTCGTGCGCAGTCCCGCCGTGACCGCCAGCCCATAGCCCTGCCCCGCGAGCCGGCCCATGACGAACCAGCCCGCCAGCGCCCCCACCGCCGCGTTGACCGTAAAGAAATGGCCCAGATCCATGCCCTCGGGAAAGCTCGGCACCAGCGCGACGGAGGCGGCCCAGGCCAGCCCTCCGTACAGAAGGAATGCGACAAGCTTGGCGGCGGTGGGCATGGATCAGGCGGGCATTCGTCAGGTGGGCCGTGCAACGGTCAGTTGAGTCACGTCGCAGTTTCCGCTCTGGAAGGTGGCCGCGCAAGAGGCGAGGTAGAGGTTCCACATGCGCCGGAACCGCGCGTCGAACCCAAGCCGCGCGACATCGTCCCAGCGCTCGTTGAAGGTCTCGTGCCAGCGCCGGAGCGTCAGCGCATAGCTGTCGCCGAATTCCATCGAGCGCCGGATTTCCAGCCCGGCCGCGCTGGCCTGGGCGCGCAGCACGCCGGGGCTGGGCAGCATGCCGCCCGGGAAGATGTATTTCTGAATGAAATCGACGCCCTTGCGGTAAATCTCGTAGCGGCGCTCCTGCACGGTGATGACCTGCAGCGTCGCCTGCCCGCCGGGCTTGAGGCAGTCGGTCACCTGGCGGAAATAGGTCGGCCAGTATTTCTCGCCCACCGCCTCGAACATCTCGATCGAGGCGATGCCGTCATAGCGCCCGGTCTCGTCGCGGTAATCCTGCAGCTTGATCTCGACGCGGTCGGAAAGCCCGGCCTTGGCGATCCGCGCCACCGCATAGTCGTGCTGTTCGCGGCTGATGGTCAGCCCGGTGACCTTCAGCCCCCGCTGTCCGGCGGCATATTCGGCAAAACCGCCCCAGCCGCAGCCGATCTCCAGCACATGATCGCCCGGCGCCACGCCCATCTGGTCGACCATGGCAGCGTATTTCAGCTCCTGCGCGGCCTCGAGGCTTTCCTGCCCGGTGCGGAACAGCGCCGAGGAATAGGTCATCGTCTCGTCGAGCCAGAGCCCGTAGAAGTCGTTGCCGAGGTCGTAATGGTGCGAGATGTTCTTGCGCGCCTGGGTCTTCGAGTTTCTTTGCAGCCAGAAGCGCAACCGCTCATAGGCGCGGATCAGCCCGAGGCCGGGGAACCCGTCGAAGAGTTCGTCGTTATCCGCATGAACGAGATCCATGAAGGCCATCAGATCGGGCGTGGACCAGCCGCCCTCTACATAGGCTTCGCAAAAGCCCAGATCGCCCTCGCGGATCAGCCGGGCGAAGACATCCGGGTCGTGGATGTCCAGCTCGGCCACCGGGCCCGGAGCGCGCGCCTCGGCGCGAAAGCGCCGCCCGTCGGGCAGCACGAAGTCGAGCCGCCCGTGGCCCATGCGGCCTGCGATGTCGAAAACCTGTGCAAAATAGCGCGGCAGGTCGGCCTGCCCCCTGGTACTCGTCAGGACGGTCATCCTGGCTCCCTCGTTCCCTTATGGATTTTTCTGGTTCTGTCCTGCGATTGTGCAGATCGCGCGCCCCACCGCAACGGCCTAGCCCCCCCGCGCCTCATAGGCCGCCAGCGCGCGGCGGCGCCCGGCCTCGGGCGTGACGGCCGGGGCGGGATAGGCATCGCCCGGCAAAAGCCCCCAGGCGCGCGGCACCGCCTCGAAATAGGCCAGCGCGCGGGGGTCGGGGCTCTGGCGCCCCTCGGCGATCCAGGCATCGCGATAGGCGCCGTCGGGGTCGAATTTCTCGGCCTGTGTGATGGGGTTGAAGATCCGGAAATAGGGCGCGGCATCGGGCCCCGAGCCCGCCACCCATTGCCAGCCCATGGCATTCGAGGCCGGGTCCCAGTCGATCAGATGCTCGGCAAACCAGTCCAGGCCCACCCGCCAATGGATCATCAGGTTCTTGGTCAGCCAGGAGGCCGCGATCATCCGCGCGCGATTGTGCATGGTGCCGGTCACATACATCTCGCGCATCGCGGCATCGACGAAGGGAATGCCGGTCCGGCCCCGCTTCCAGGCCGTGGCCTCGGGACTGTCGCCCTCCGTCGACCAGGCGAAACCGTCCCAGCCCTCGCGCCAGTTCCGCTCGGCGATATGCGGGCTGTGCCACATCAGATGCCAGGCGAATTCGCGCCAGACCAGCTCCTTGAGGAAGGTCTCGGCCCCGGCCTTGCCCGCGTCCATCGCATTGAGCCCGGCATGCCAGCAGGCACGCGCGGAAATCTCGCCGCAGGTCAGATGCGCCGACAGCCCCGAGGTGGCGTCGGCTGCGGGCCAGGCGCGCCGCTCGGCGTAATCGGCGATCTTGCGGGCCGCGAACTCGTCCAGCCGCTCCTGCGCCGCGGCCTCGCCGACCGGGGCGAACCGCGCCAGCACCGCCGCGCCCCGGCGGAGCGCCGCGCCCATCCGCCAGGTCCCGATCTCGTCGGAGGCGGGCCAGGTATCGGGCCGGGGGATCATGCCCGGCGCGGGGGCGGGCTCCGGAACCGCGCGGTCGCGCACCGCCTTCCAGTAAGGCGTGTAGACCTTGTAGAACCCGCCCTGCCCGGTCTCGACCGTCCAGGGCTCGAACAGCAGATGCCCGGCGCAGGACCGCGCCTCGACGCCGTCTTCGGCCAGAGCCGCCTTGACCGCCTTGTCGCGGGCGACCGAGGCCGGGTCATAGGCGCGGCTCCAGACCACGGCGGCGGCTCCGGTCCCGGCAATCACCCCGCGCAGCACGTCAAGCGCGGGACCGCGCCGCAGGATCAGTCGCGAGCCGCGCGCCGACAGCGCCTGCCCCAGGCATGCGACGCCCTCGCCCAGCCGCCATTTCGCCGCCGCGCCCAGCGCCTCGACCGTTTCGTCATGGATGAAAAGCGGCACGACCGGGCGGCCGGACGCAATGGCACCGGCAAGCGCTGCGTTGTCGCCGAGACGGAGGTCGCGGCGGACCCACCAGATCACGGGCACTTGGTCTGACATCCGGTTTCGTCACATTCCTGATCGGACCCCGCGCAGCAGCGCGGGCCGATAGCCCCATGAAGAGGCCCCTGCCCTCGCACGGGCCCTAGAGTTCCGAATCTAGCGCTTCGATCAGGCGGTCAACCTCCTCGGGCAGGGTGTAGTGCAGCAGGCTCAACCGCAGCACCCCCCGCGCCGGGTCGATCCCCATCGCCTCCAGCACCCGGCGCGCGTAGAAATCGCCGCCGCCCGCCAGAATGCCCCGCCCGGCCAACCGCTCGGCCGCCTCGGCCCCCGGCCGGTCGAGCGCGATCGACACGGTCGGCAACCGCGCAGGCCCCGCCTGCACGGGCCCCAGAACGCGCCACTCGGGGCGGGTCGAGAGATAGTCCAGCAAGGGCTCGAGCACGGCGGTTTCCTGCATCCGGATCATGCCCGCGACAATCCCCGCCCGGGCATGCGCATCGCGCCCGCCCCGGACATGGTGGTCGTAAAGCGCGTCGATATAATCCGAGATCCCGGCCACCGCCGCCACCTGGGCATGATCGGGACCGGCCGGATCGAACCGGCGCAACACGTCCTCGGCATTGAACCAATGGCCCTGATTGGGCAGCTGATAGGCCAGCTCGCGGCGGATCAGCATCACGCCCTGATGCGGCCCGTAGGTCTTGTAGGTCGAGAAAAGGTAGATGTCGGCGCCCAGCGCCGGGATGTCGGGCAGCCCGTGCGGGGCGAAGCTGACCCCGTCGACGCAGGTGAAGGCGCCCGCCCGCCGCACCATCGCGGTGATGCGGGCCACGTCGTTGACCTCGCCCAGAATGTTGGAGGCATGCGGGAAGCAGACCAGCCGCACCGTCTCGTCCAGCAAAGGCTCAAGCGCGTCGGGGTCGAGATGCCCGGTCTCGGGATCGACCTTCCATTCCCTGACCTCGATGCCGCGCGCCGCAAGCCGCCGCCAGACGCCCGAATTGGCCTCGTGATCCTGATCGGTAACGACGATGGCCTGGCCCGGCTCGATCCAGGCGCCGAAGGCCTGGGCCAGCACATAGGTATTGGCGCTGGTCGAAGGACCGAAATGCAACTCGTCCCGGCCGACGCCCAGATGTGCGGCCAGCCGGGTGCGGGCCTCGTCCATCTCCTCGCCCGCCCGGCGCGATGCAGGGAAGGCGCCGTAGGGCTGAACCTTGCGCTCCTGGTAAAAGCGGTGCAGGCGCCAGATCACATAGCGACAGGCATAGGATCCGCCGGCATTCTCGCAGAACACCTTGTCGCGCAACTCCTTGTACCGGAAGGCCGGAAACTGGTTGCGAACAAATTCGGTATCAAGCGCAACCATTCCCCACCCGGACGCTGCGTGGCCATTCCAACCTGTCTAATCGGCCAAGTGCGGCCACGCAACGCCTTGAAATCCGGAGACTACACCCTAGCCCCAGCCCGAATCACCCTAATGGGCCTCGGCCTGCAGACCTCGGAAGATGGCAAAGCACATCATCAGCAGCACCAGCGTGAACGGAAGCCCGGTCGAGATCACCATCGCCTGCAGCGCCGACAGCCCGCCGCCGACCAGCAGCACGATGGCCACCGCGCCCTCGAAGGTGCACCAGAACACCCGCTGAGGCAGCGGCGCGTCGATCTTGCCGCCTGCGGTGATGGTGTCGATGACCAGCGAACCCGAATCCGACGAGGTGACGAAGAAGACGATCACCAGCACGATGCCGATCACCGAGGTGACCGAGGCCCAGGGCAGCGCCTCGAGCAAAGCGAACAGCGACATCGGCGGGTTGTAGCTGTCGATCACCTGCGCCTTGACCGCGCTGTTCACCGGGTCGGACAGCACCTGGTCGATGGCCGCGCCGCCGAAGACTGCCATCCACAGCACGCAGACGAGGCTGGGGATCAGCAGCACGCAGACCACGAATTCGCGCACCGTGCGGCCGCGGCTGACCCGGGCGATGAACATGCCGACGAAGGGCGACCAGGAAATCCACCAGGCCCAGTAGAACGCCGTCCAGCCCTGCATGTAATCGGTATCCTCGCGCCCGAACGGGTTCGAGAGCGCCGGCAGATCCTTGACATAGGCCAGCATGCCTTCGCC
This sequence comes from Rhodovulum viride, assembly GCF_003265965.1. Lineage (NCBI taxonomy): Bacteria > Pseudomonadati > Pseudomonadota > Alphaproteobacteria > Rhodobacterales > Paracoccaceae > Rhodovulum > Rhodovulum viride. Next base: position 33,242 of record NZ_MUAV01000020.1, read on the forward strand.
GAAATCGGCAAGGATGGTGCCGGTCGGCCCGGCCACCAGCACGAAGACCAGCAGCAGAGCGGCCACGACCATGTTGATTTCCGACAGCACCTTCACCCCGCCGTCGAGCCCGCGCAGCACCGAAATCAGCGCGATCGCCGTGATCCCGGTGATCAGGAGGATCTGCACCGTCAGATCCTCGGGCACGCCGAAGACATGGCTGAGCCCGGCATTGGCCTGCTGCGCGCCGAAGCCCAGCGAGGTCGCCAGCCCGAAAAGCGTGGCAAAGACCGCGATGATGTCGATGACATGGCCGGTCCAGCCCCAGATCCGTTCGCCGAAGATCGGGTAGAAGGCCGACCGGATCGTCAGCGGCAGCCCCTTGTTATAGGTGAACAGCGCCAGCGCCAGCGCCACCACCGCATAGATCGCCCAGGGGTGCAGCCCCCAGTGATAGATCGTCGCCGCCAGCCCCATCTCGCGCGCGGCATCGACATTGCCGGGGATCAGGCTGCCATCCTCGGCAAAAGGCGAGGGCGTGCCCAGCGGCTGGGAAATCGCCATGTGATAGACCGGCTCGAGCACCCCGAAGAACATCAGCCCGATGCCCATCCCGGCCGCGAAGAGCATCGCGAACCAGCCCGAATAGCTGTAATCGGGCGTCGCGTCGACGCCGCCGAGCCGGACCCGGCCCACCGGCAGCACGATCAGCGCCAGACAGAACAGCACGAAGACATTCCCCGCGCTGAGGAAGAGCCAGTCGAAGGTCGAGGTCAGGAACGGCCTCAGCCAGCCGAAGACCGCCTCGGCCTGGCCCGGCAAGGCCAACGCGTAGAACACGAAGGCCACGATCGAGAGGCCGGACACCAGAAAGACCGGGTTGTGAATGTCAAAGCCGAACGGACCCAGACTTCCTTCGATATTGTCCTGACCGATCTCATAATCGGTCTCGATCAGGTCCACGTCGCCCTCGGGCGCCGGAATTCCCTGATCGGTCAGGTCCTGGGACGTCTGATCGGTCATGTTTTTCCCTCATGGCTATGGCGGTCGGCTTTGGTCGCGACCTGTTTCTTCTTCGCTTTCTCGTTCGGGGCCGCCGGACCGAAGCCCGGCACGATGGGGCCTAGGGGCGCACCAGCAGGACCGAAGCCTTGGCATGGCTTGCCAGCTTGCCCCCGTGCGACGGGAAGACATGCTCGACCCATCCGGGCACATGGCTCGCCATCACCACCAGATCGGCGCCCGTCTCCTCGAGCGCCCGAACCAGCGCCTCGTCGAGTTCGGCCGCCGGGTCCGGGCTGATCATCAGTCGCGATGACACCCGGTGACCGTGCCGCTCGGCCTCGGCCGCGGCAAAGGCATCGAGCTTTTCGCGATACGCCTCGGGCGATTGCGCGACCTCGCCCGGCTGCGGCGCGGCCACGGCGACATAGGTCACGCCGATGCCGTAATGCCGCGCCAGATCTCCGGCCACCTCACAGGCGCGCGTCAGCCGGTCGGCATGGGCAAGATCGACCGGCACCAGGATCTGCTTGAACATCGTGCCCTCCTTGCAGTTCGTCATATCTTCCTACGGAGCCGCCCGGACGCAGGACCTGCCCCGGATGGGCTGGGACATCTGTCGTGCCAGGACCGGCCGCGCCGGGAACGCCCTTGGAAAGGCGGCGCTTTCTCGCATCGAACCTTAGGACGTTTTCTTCGAAAGACCAAGCGCGGGGATGAAGGCGCCCGCGGGCAGCTTCAGCCACCCTCAAATCCGGCCCCACTTGATTCATTTAATTTCAATGCCTTGAAAGGATTTTCGCGTCGTCATCCCGGACAGGTGACAGCCCCGTCGGCGCTTCACCTCTCAAAGCAAAGGGCGCGGTGTTCGCCCCCGCGCGCCCATCTCCGCTGCTTGCGGCCAGAGCCTGCCCGGCGCCGTTCCGGCTCAGGCCAGTTCACCCCCGCTCCGGCTCAGGCGTTGACGTCGACCACGACGCGCCCCTGCACTTGCCCCTTCAGGATGTCGGCCCCAAGCCCGGGCAGATCCTCCAGCGTCGCGCTGCGGATCATGCCCTTCAGCCGGTCCATCGGCAGGTCCGACGCGATCCGCTGCCAGGCACGCAGCCTGGCCTCGTAGGGCTGCATCACGCTGTCGATGCCCAGGAGGTTGACGCCGCGCAGGATGAAGGGCGTAATCAGCGCGCCCTCGATGGCCGCGCCGCCCGCAAGGCCCACAGCCGCCACCGAGGCGCCGTATCTCATCTGCTTCAGCACCCGGCCCAGCATCGCGCCCGCCACCGGATCGACGCAGCCCGCCCAGATCTCGCTTTCCAAGGGCTTCCGCGTCACCTCGGACAGGTCCTCGCGCGGCACGATCCGGCTGGCCCCGAGATCGCGCAGATAGTCCTCGGACCCGGGGCGGCCGGTGACCGCCGCCACCTCATGGCCCAGATGCGCCAGCACCGCCGTCGCCACCGAGCCCACGCCCCCCGAGGCGCCGGTGACCAGAACTGGGCCATCGCCGGGCTTCAACCCCTGGTCCTCCAGCGCGATCACCGCCAGCATCGCGGCCATGCCTGCCGTGCCGACCGCCATCGCCGTCCGGGTCGACAGCCCGTCGGGCAGCGGCACCAGCCAGTCGGCCTTGACCCGCGCCCGCTGGGCATAGCCGCCCCAATGCACCTCGCCCACGCGCCAGCCGGTCAGCACCACCCGGTCGCCGGGCTTGTAGCGCGGATCGGCGCTTTGCTGGACCACGCCCGCGAAGTCGATGCCCGGCACATGCGGCCAGCTGCGCACCAGCCCGCCGCCCGATCCCAGACAAAGCCCGTCCTTGTAGTTCAGCGTCGAATATTCGACCGCGACCGTGACATCGCCCTCGGGCAGCCGGTCCTCCGACAGATCCTGCACCGCGGCACGGGTCTTGCCCTCCGCATCCTTCTCGACGACCAGCGCTCTGAACATAACTGCTTTCCCTCTTTCCGTCCCCGGGTGTCCCTACCCGATCAGGTCCGGCATCAGAAACAGATCGGTCGGCGCGGTCAACACCCCGGCGGCGGTCAGCATCGCGTGGATCTGGCCGCGGTGATGGGTCTGGTGGTTGAACATGTGAACGACGCAGACCGCGCGCGGCACCACCATCTCGCGCCCCGCGGCCCCCGAATACCAGGCCAGATCGCCCGCAAGACTGGCCTCGGTCAGGCCCTGCGCCCAGCGGCTGATGCGGGCATCGGTGATCTGCCGCTTGGAGCGATATTCCGACCAGTCGGCAACAAAATGGGCGCTGTCGGACAGCCCCACATGGGGCGCCTCCCAGCCGTCGAGCCGCGACATCCAGATGTGATCGGCCCAGAGAAGATGCGCCATCGTGCCCTGGATCGACCCCCAGAAGGCACCGCGCCCGGCCTTGCGGGCGGCCTCGTCCATCCCGGCCACCTCTTCCATCATCGCGCGGTTCTGCCAGCGATTGTATCGTGCCATCAGCCGGCACCAGCCCGCCGTGACCATTGCCTGTCCCATCGGTCCCCGTCCTCTTGCCTGGCCCCCTTTTGGCAGACCCGCGACGCGGAGGCGAGTCCCGCCAATGGTCTTGAGCGGAGCCCGGCGCACCGCTAGCGTGACCTTGCACCCACTCCCAACGCGAGGGACCTCCATGACCGTTCGCCTGATTCTTGCCAGCACCGCGGCCCTGATTGCCGGGTCGGCCGCCTGGGCCACCGACGCCGATCTGCTCGTGTTCGACTATCCCGGCTTCGAGAACGCGGCCTTCCACACCAAGTACAAGGACAAGTACGGGGACAACCCGACCTTCACCTTCTTCGGCGACGAGGAAGAAGCGTTCCAGAAGCTGCGCTCTGGCTTCCGGACCGATGTCAGCCATGTCTGCGCGGGCTCGGTCACGAAATGGGTCGAATCCGGCATTCTCGAACCCTGGGACACCTCGAAAATCCCGGCCTGGGGCGATCTGAACGCCAACCTCAAGGGCACCGACGTGGCCGATACCGGCGCCGAGGTCTATTTCGTGCCGACCGATTTCGGCTCGACCGGGATCGCCTATAACACCGAAGAGGTGCCGGCCGAGGACGTGGCCTCGCTCCAGGTCTTCAAGGACCCGAAATACGAAGGCCGCGTGACCCTGCCCGACAATGTCGACGACACCTTCGCGCTGGCCTATCTGGCGACCGGCACCACCAACTGGACCCATGCGACGGATGCCCAGTTCGACGCGGCCGTCGAATGGCTGCGCGAGGTGCATCCGAACCTGCGCACCTACTGGACCGACCCGGCCGAGCTGGCGCAGCTTCTGGCCTCGGGCGAGGTGCTGGTGTCCTGGGCCTGGAACGAGACCCTGCCCACGATGGCCGAACAGGACTTCCCCATCGGCTTCCAACGCGAGGCCAAGGAGGGCTCGTCGCTCTGGCTGTGCGGCTATGTCGATCTGAAGGACGGCCCCGGTTCGGAGGAGAAAGCCTATGACTTCCTGAACGCCATGCTCGACCCCGCCGCGACCCAGGCGCTTCTGGATGCGGGCTATGGCCAGTCGAACGACAAGGCAATGGCCGAGATCGGCGACGAGGCGCTGACCGCCGTCGGGCTCGGCCCGATCGACGTGCCGGTTTTGGCGCAACTGCCGATGCCGGGCGAGCTGCGCGAAAAGCAGTCGGCGGCCTTCGAGAAGATCAAGGCGGGCTTCTAGGGCCCGGCGCCGCCGAGGCGGAAGCGAAAACCGGGGCGGCGCTCCTGCCGGGGCGCCGCCCTTTCCGTTGACGCGCAGGCCCTGCACCCCGGGCATGGCCGGTGAGCAGCGTTGTCCTGAGGTCCGCCGACCCAGTTCTTTTTTTGCGGATCAGGGCGGCTTGACGTTCCGGATCGCCGCGTGTCGCGAAACACGCGTGTTTCCGCGGCAGACGCACAACGAACAGGCGACCTTCAAAACGAATCGGATTAGTGTTAACAAGACCTTGCGGCCTTGCGTCGCGCGTCGGGCCGCCACAGCTTTGGGGCGCAATTCATGAGGTGACGAGATGACCAGATTTGCCCCGAGCGCCGCCTTCGTCCTTGCCCTTCTTGCCGGTCCCGCAGCCCTTGCCGCGCCGGGTTTCGGGCCGCTGATCGACCCTCCAGGTCTGGTCGAGGCGCAGGCCACGGTCGCGCCGCTTGTACTCGATATCCGCAGCGGCCCCGATGGCGCCGCCCCGGTCTTCGAGGCCGGCCATATCCCCGGCGCGGTCTCGGCGCCCTACGGGCTGTTCCGCGGCCCGGCCGACAATCCGGGCGCGCTGATCCCCGAGGACCGGCTGACCGAGGTGCTGCGCAGTCTCGGCGTGACCCGGGACCGACCCACCGTGGTCGTGCATCAGGGCAGCGACCCGTCCGATTTCGGCGCGGCCGCGCGGGTCTACTGGACGCTGAAATCGAGCGGGGTCAGCCCGCTTGCGATCCTGAATGGCGGCATGACCGCCTGGAGCGCATCCGGCCTGCCGGTCGAGACCGGCCCGGCGCTGCGCCCCGCGCCCAGCGATATCGAGGTGAGCTTCAGTCACGACTGGCTGGCCACCACCGAGGATGTCGAGGCCATCGTCGCGGGCGACGCCCCCGGCGACCTGATCGATGCGCGGCCCCAATCCTTCTGGGCGGGCAATGCCAAGCATCCGGCGGCGACCCGGCCCGGCACCCTGCCGCAATCGCGCTATTTCACCCATTCGGGCTGGTTCGGCAGCGACGCGCCCGCGCTGATCAAGCCCGATCTGGTCCCGGATCTCGCCGCCGCCAACGGCTTTGCCCAGGGCGACCGGCTGGTGTCGTTCTGCAATACCGGGCACTGGGCCGCGACGAACTGGTTCGCGCTCAGCGAACTGGCCGGGATCGAGGGGGTCAGGCTTTACCCCGAGTCGATGGTCGGCTGGACCCGGTCGGGGCATGAGACCGCGAACCTGCCCGGCCCGCTTCGCAATCTGTGGAACCGCGTGACCGGACGCTATTGACCCCATGACCGACAGCAGCCAGACGATGACCGCGTCTTCCCGTATCCTTCCCCGAACCGCCGGTCTCGGCCTCTGCGCACTGGCGGTTCTGACCGTGGCCGCGATGGCCGGGCCGCGCTCGGGCGCGCTGCTGATGATCGGGCTCGGCTTCGGGCTGGTGCTCGAGGGGCTGCGCTTCGGCTTTACCGGCCCCTGGCGGCGGATGATCCTGCAGCGCGACGCCTCAGGGCTGGTGGCGCAGATGGTCTGCCTGGCGCTGGTCGCGACCGCGGCCTTCCCGATGCTGGCCAGCCATCCGGGCGAGCTTGTGGGCGCCCATGCCCCTGTCGGCTTTGCGATGGTCGGCGGCGCCTTCGTCTTCGGCGCCTGCATGCAGATCGTGCTGGGCTGCGGATCGGGCACACTGGTGAATGCCGGATCGGGCAATCTTGTCAGCGCGGTCGCCCTGCCCTTCTTCTGCCTCGGCAGCTTCTTCGGCGCCTATCACCTGGTCTGGTGGACCGAGCTTGGCGCGCTGCCGGTCGCCGCGCTGACCGGCACCGAGGGGCTGGCGCTGACGCTGGTGCTGCTGGCCTCGGTCGCGGGGCTTGCGATGGCGCTGGCCGATCCGGGCAAGCGCGCGATCCCGGCCCGCTACTGGCTGGCGGCGGTGCTGCTGGCCGGGCTGGCGATCCTGCATCTGGCGGTCGCGGGCCAGCCCTGGGGCGTGGTCTACGGTCTGGGGCTGTGGGTCGCGAAGGGCGCGACGGCGCTCGGCGCCGATCTGTCGGGCTCGGCCTTCTGGTCGGCCCCCGGCAATGTCGAGCGGCTGCGCGAAAGCGTGCTGACAGACGTCACCTCGCTGACCGATCTGGGGCTGATCGCGGGGGCCGCTCTGGCCGCGTTCTGGCGCGACGGGCTGACCGGGCGGATCGCCGATCACCCGGCGCGGGCCTGGGTCGCGGTGGTGATCGCGGGGTTCCTCTTGGGCTATTCCTCGCGGCTTGCCTTCGGCTGCAATATCGGCGCCTTCTTCTCGGGGATCTCGACCGGCAGCCTGCATGGCTGGGCCTGGTTCGCGGCCGCCTTCACCGGGTCCTGGTACGGCATCCAGCTTCGCCCCCTGCTGGGGCTCGAGGCGCGCAGATGACCCGGCGCCCGGTCGTTCTGACCCTTCTGGCCGCAGTGGCGGGGTTTCTCGCCATCGACCTCGCGCGGTCCGCCCCGCTTGATCCCTACCTTGCCCCGGCGCTTTTCGCGCTTGGCTCGGGTCAGGCGGCGGGCGGCGCCCATTGCGCGGCCCTGCCCGCGCGCTGACCCCCCTTGAAGCGCGCGCCTCCCCGGCCTATCTTTGGACCGTCCCGCAAGGGACTATGGCGATAAACGCGCCCGTAATAAGCGGATCGGACCCGGGGGCGGTACCCGGCGGCTCCACCAAATATCCCACATTGGCGGGATCCTGGGGCCGAAACAGGATCGACGGACGTCTAAAGGGGTTAGCTTTTGCCCGGTGAGCTACCACCGTTATCGGTGCAAGCATGATAGTTGCCAATGACAACCGTGCTCCGGTGGCGCTGGCTGCGTAAGCAGTCCGCAAAACCAAATCTTAAGCCCTTGCGTCTAGCAACGTAAGGCGGGGTTCGCAGGTACCTGGCAACAGAAACCTGCACTTCCCCCCAGTGTCGAATGATGCATCTCGGGCAAGCCCGCCGCACTACCAGCCGCCGGTGAGCGCCCGCCGCAAAAGCCCCGCCCGGCGCACGACTTCCGCCTCGTCCAGCCCGCCGCCCAAGACGCGGTCGGGTCGGGCCGCGGCTCGCCTCAGGACCCCTTCGGTGCGCCAGGCCGTCCGCGCCGCCGGAACCGCACGCGCCGGAAGCCCGGTTGCACGCGCAGCGGCCAGCCGCGCAAGCCCCGACCGGGCCAGATCGGCAATGGCCTCCGGCCGATCATCCGGCAAGGGCCACCGTCCCCGCGCCAGAAGCGCGGGCACCGCCAGAAACCAGCCCGCAAGCCCCATGGCCAGGCCCAGATCGGCCAGCACCGCCTGCCCGTCTTCGGCGCCCAGTGCCCGGGCGGCCGCCCCCATCAGCCGGCCGGAGGTGGCCGCCAGATGCGCCTCGAGGGCGGCGCCATCGGCGAAGGGCTCGCGATAGGCGTCCCAACGCCGCGCCTCGACCAGCGGCACCAGATCGCGGGCGGCCTCGGGCGACAGCACCTCGGCCAGCGGCGTCGCCACCTCGTGGCGGCGCACTGGGCCGCCGCCCGCGATTTCCTCCAGCGCGTCCAGCCACCATTGCAGCCGCATCTCGGCGATCAGCGGCTCTTCTGTCACCCAGGGCGCGCGCGCCACCTCGACATTGAAGGCATAAAGCGGCAGAAGCCGCGCCCGCGCCGCGACCGGTGCCGCCATCACCGCCAGAAAGCGGTCGGGATCGCCCTTGCGGACGATCTAGGCGCAGGCCTCAAGCGTCATGGCCGCCCGCGTCGTAATCGGGCGCGCCGTCGCGCACCAGTTTCCAGATCACCGCGTCCAGCAGCGCCTCGAACGAGGCATCGACGATATTGGGCGACACCCCCACGGTGGACCAGCGCCGCCCCGCCCCGTCCTCGCTGTCGATGATGACCCGGGTCACGGCCTCGGTGCCGCCATTGGTGATGCGCACCTTGAAATCGACGAGCCGCATGTCGTCGATGAACGCCTGATAGGGCCCCAGATCCTTGGCCAGCGCCCGCCACAGCGCGTTGACCGGCCCGCGATCGTTGCCCTCGGCATCGAGGCTTTCCGACACCGACAGCTTGCGTTCGCCATCGACATCCAGAACCACGACCGCCTCGGACAGGGTCACCACCCGGGCGGGGTCGAGCCGACGCCGTTCGACCGTCACCCGGTAACGCTTGATCCGGAAGAAGGCGGGCAGCCGGTCCAGCACCCGGCGCGCGATCAGCTCGAAGCTCGCCTGCGCGGTGTCGTAGGAATAGCCCTGCCCCTCGCGCGCCTTCACCTCGTCGAGGATCCCGGCCAGCCGGGGGTCGTCCTTCGCCACCTCAAGCCCGGCCTCGGCCAGACGGCGGCGCAGGTTCGACTGCCCGGCCTGGTTCGACATCGGGATGACGCGGCTATTGCCGGTCGCTTGCGGCGCGACATGTTCGTAGGTCGTGGGGTCCTTCAGGATCGCGCTGGCATGCAGCCCCGCCTTGTGCGCGAAAGCCGAGGACCCGACATAGGGCGCGCTTTTCTGCGGCACCCGGTTCAGGATGTCGTCCAGCAGCCGCGAGGCCCGGGTGATCCCCGCCAGCGCCTCGGGCGTGATCCCCGTCTCGAACCGGCTGGCATAGGGCTCTTTCAGCAAGAGCGTCGGGATCAGCGTCGTCAGGTTCGCGTTGCCGCAGCGCTCGCCCAGCCCGTTCAGCGTGCCCTGCACCTGCCGCGCGCCCGCGTCGATGGCCGCAAGACTGCCCGCGACCGCGTTGCCGGTGTCGTCATGGGTGTGAATGCCCAGCCGGTCGCCCGGAATGCCCGCCGCGATCACCTCGGCGGTGATCCGGCCGATCTCGGGCGGCAGGGTGCCGCCATTGGTGTCGCACAGAACGATCCAGCGCGCCCCCGCCTCCAGCGCGGCGCGGCAGCAGTCCAGCGCATAGCCGGGATTGACCTTGAAGCCGTCGAAGAAATGTTCGGCATCGAACAGCGCCTCGCGGCCTTGCGCGACCAGATGGGCGACCGATTTCGCGATATTCTCGATATTCTCGTCCAGCCCGATCCCCAGCGCCGTGGTGACGTGGAAATCGTGGGTCTTGCCGACCAGACAGACGGCCTCGGTGCCCGCGTTCAGAACGCCCGCCAGCACCTCGTCGTTTTCCGCCGACCGCCCGGCCCGCTTGGTCATGCCGAAGGCGGTGAAAGTCGCGCGGGTCTCGGGCCGCGCCTCGAAGAAGGCGCTGTCGGTCGGGTTCGCGCCGGGCCAGCCGCCCTCGATATAGTCGACCCCCAACTCGTCCAGCACATGGGCGATGCGGATCTTCTCGTCGGTCGAGAACTGAACGCCCTGCGTCTGCTGCCCGTCGCGAAGCGTGGTGTCGTAAAGATAGAGGCGGTCTTTCATGCGTCCGCTCCCGCACGGAAAAGAAGGGCAGCGCCCGAGCTTGGGAGGGTGCAGCCATGGTCGGATCGGGGCGAACCGCCGATGCGATCCTGGACGACGCTTCGGTGCGAAACGGTGAAGATGCGCCCTCCCGGGGGGAGGGTCGGGCGCGGCCCGGCGTGCCGCCGGGCGAAACCGCCAAGCCGTTGCGCGCTCATTCCAGCGCCTCCAGCCTGGCCGGATCAAAGCCCGCCCCCGGCACCAGCTCGACACCTGCCTTGCTCATCCGGACCTCGACGCCGGCCCCGATCAGCAGCGCCTTCAGCCGGTCGACCTCTGCGAAATCCTTGCTTTCCATCGCCGCCGCCCGGGCCGTCGCCAACCGCTCGGTCCAGCCGCCAAGAAGCACGTCCGTCACCGCGCGTTCAACGGCAGCGCGGCGTGATGGCCGTTCGGTATCGATGTCTTTGAACCCGAGGAAGCGAAGGGTTGCGAACAAATTCCGGGCCTCGTCGGAGTCCGCTTTGGTCTTGGCGCTGTCCAGACGCTGTCCCATCTCGATTGCCCGATGGAGCGCCTTGGGCGTATTCAGATCGTCGGCGAGGGCCTCGATGACACCTGCGTCGACGCGCCCGGCTATCTCCGCTTCATCCATCGGCGCCACAAGAAGATGCCATTCGAGACGCCGCCATTTCACAAGATGGCCTTTGGCCTCTTTTCGTTTCTGCTCGGTCCAGTCCATCGGCTTTCGATAATGGGTCCCCAGAAACACGAACCGAATGATCTCCCCCACGATACCCTGATCGAGCAGATCCCGCACCGTGAAGAAGTTGCCGAGGCTCTTCGACATCTTCTTGCCCTCGACCTGCAGCATCTCGTTATGCAGCCAGATCGTCGCGAAACCGCCTTCGGGATGGGCGCAGCAGCTTTGCGCGATCTCGTTCTCGTGGTGGGGAAACTGCAGATCGATCCCGCCGCCATGGATGTCGAAGCTCGGCCCCAAAAGCTCATAGGACATGGCCGAGCATTCGATATGCCAGCCCGGCCGCCCGCGGCCCCAGGGGCTATCCCAGCCGGGCAGATCGTCGTCCGAGGGCTTCCACAGCACGAAATCCATCGGGTCTTCCTTGAAGGGCGCGACCTCGACCCGCGCGCCCGCGATCATGTCATCGACCGACCGGCCCGACAGCGCGCCATAATCCTTGTAGGACCGCACCCGGAACAGCACATGGCCCTCGGCGGCATAGGCGTGGTCCTTGGCGATCAGATCCTCGATCATTTCTTTCATCTGCTCGATGAACTCGGTCGCGCGGGGCTCCTGGCTGGGCTTCAACGCCCCAAGTTCTTCCATGTCGGCATGGTACCAGCCGATGGTCTCTTCGGTGCGCTCGCGGATCAGCTCTTCCAGCGGGCGCGGATCACCCGCCTGCTTGCGCGCCAGCGCCGCGGCGTTGATCTTGTCGTCGACATCGGTGAAGTTCCGCACATAGGTGACGTGATCGGCCCCGTAAACATGGCGAAGCAGCCGGTAAAGCACGTCGAAGGCGACCACGGGCCGGGCATTGCCCAGATGCGCACGGTCATAGACCGTGGGGCCGCAGACATACATCCGCACGTTCGCGGGGTCGAGCGGCTCAAGCCTCTGCTTCTGGCGGGTCCGGGTGTTGTAAAGCTGAATGTCGGTCATGCGGTCCAGATCCTTCGCGCGCGTCCCGCGGCGGGTTCTGGCACATATCCTGTCTGAGGGAAATACGACGCCCGGCCCGCCCGAGGGATGTCAGCGGGTAATGCAGCAAATGGGGTTGCGGACGGTCGTCATGCGGGTGTCTTATCAGCGCGGCAGGGTCCTGCCAAGCCTGCGATCCCTGTCCCGACGCCCGGAACCCCGCCCCATGTCCGACCCGACACCTGACCCGACGCCCGACCAGACGCCCGACCAGACGCCTGCCCCGATGACCGAAGACCAGATCCTGGCCTTTTGCGACGGCCTGCCCGGGGCCGCGCGCAGCCAGCCCTTCGGCCCCGGAACCGAAGTCTGGAAGGTCGGCGACAAGATCTTTGCGCTGATGGCGCCGGGGTCGGGCCGGGTCTCGCTGAAATGCGCCGATCCGGGCTTTGCCGAAATGCTGATCTCGGTCGGCCGGGCGGGGAAAGCGCCCTATCTGCCGCGCGGCGGCTGGATCGCGCTCGAAACCGCCAGCCAAGACCCCGAAGAAATGGCCCACCGCCTGCGCGAAAGTTACGACACCGTGCGCGCGAGCCTGCCGCGCCGGGTGCAGGCGACGCTCGACTGACCCCGCCCTCCCCCGCTGAGGCACCCCGCCTCCTTGCCCGCCACGCCGTCCCGGGCCTATCCCGGTCCCGAACAGAGGGGACAGGCCATGAATCACGACGATCTCGCCTATTGGTCGAAACGCGCCGCCGACTGGGCGCAGGCCTATCACGCAGGGCTCCGCGACCGGCCGGTCCGGGGCCAGACCGCCCCCGGCGAAACGGCCGCGAACCTGCCCGCCGCGCCGCCCGAGGCCCCGGAACCGGTCGAGACGATCTTCGCCGATTTCGAGGCGCTGGTGCCGGGCGCGATGACCCACTGGCAGCATCCCCGCTTCTTCGCCTATTTCCCGTCGAACGCCTCGCCCGCCTCGATGCTGGCCGAGCAGCTGGCCAATGCCATGGCCGCGCAATGCATGCTGTGGCAGACCTCGCCCGCCGCGACCGAGATCGAACAGGTGATGGTCGGCTGGCTGCGTCAGGCGCTTGGGCTTTCGGACCGCTTCACCGGCACGATCCATGACAGCGCCACCACCGCGACGCTTTCGGCGGTGCTGACGATGCGCGAACGCGCGCTGGGCTGGGCGGGCAACAGCGAGGGTCTGGCCGGGCAGCCGAGGCTGCGGATCTATGCCAGCGCCCAGACCCACAGCTCGGTCGACAAGGCGGTTCGGATCGCCGGGATCGGGCAGGAGAATCTCGTCAAGGTCGCGACCGATGCCGATTTCGCCATGGACCCGGCCGCGCTCGACGCCGCGATCCGCGCCGATCTCATGGCCGGGCGGGTCCCGGCGGGGGTCATTCTGTGTGTCGGCGCCACCGGCATCGGCGCGACCGACCCCATCGCCGCCTGCGCGGCCGTGGCCCGGGCGCACGGGCTTTATATCCATGTCGATGCCGCCTGGGCCGGCTCGGCGATGATCTGCCCCGAATTCCGGGACCTGTGGGAGGGGATCGAGACGGTCGACTCGCTTGTCTTCAACCCGCACAAGTGGCTGGGCGTCCAGTTCGACTGTTCGGTGCAGTTCCTGGCCGACCCGGCGCCGCAGGTCCGGACCCTGGGCCTGCGCCCCGACTACCTGCAGACGCTCGGCCAGTCGGAGGTGACGGATTTCAACGAATGGACTGTGCCTCTGGGGCGCCGCTTCCGGGCGCTGAAGCTGTGGTTCACGCTGCGCGCCTACGGGCTCGAGGGACTGCGCACTCGGATCAGGAACCATGTCTCCTGGGCGGCCGAGGCGCGCGACTCCATCGCGGCGCTGCCGGGGATCGAGATCGTGACCGAACCGCGCCTGTCGCTGTTCACCTTCGCCCTGAACGACGAAGCCGCCACCGCCGACCTGCTCACGCGGGTCAACGATGACGGCCGTATCTATCTGACCCAGACACGCCACGAGGGACGGCTGGTGATCCGGGTTCAGGTCGGGCCGTTCGACTGCACCCGCGAGGACGTTCTGACGATCCCGCGGGTGCTGGCCGATCTGACCCGGTGACCGGTCAGAACCGGTAGGACACGCGGACCGCCGCGGTGGTCGCGTCGGCGCCCACGCCCGAGCTGCCGAATTCGTCGAAGTCGTGATACAGCACTTCGGCGCCCAGCACCCAGTTCGGGGTCATCTGGTAATCGACGCCGAGACCGACCAGATAGCCGGTTTCGCTGCCGATCGAGGTGTCGGTGGGCGCGATACCCGCGGTCGCGTAGGCCAGGGTACGGCCGAAATCGTAGCCGTACTGGCCCTTGATCCGCCACACCGAGTCGACCTCTTCCGAGCCGAAGTTCAGATCGGGTTCACCATATTCGACCTCGACACCGGCGACGGTCTTGCCGAAGTCCCAGCGATAGCCCGCCATGATGCCAAGGGCATCGCTGTCATCGTCCGGGGCCCCGCTATCGGTCGACACGTCGATATAGCCGTAGCTCAGACCAACATAGGCGCCGCCCCAGTCGCCATCGGGCGCGGCAGCCGGCACGGCGGGCACGATCACGGGTTCGGCCGGAGCCGGGGCATAGCTGCCCGCCATCGCCGGGGCGGCCATCGCCGCGGACAGACCCAATGCGATCGCGGCGGGTGCAAAATAGGATGTCATTGTCTTCTCCTTGCCTCTCGTTTGTTCTCCGCCTCCAGGGAGGAGGGGCGGTGTGTACGATTCTGGTGCGGAACCGGGAGCCATCCCGCACCTCATAACAAAATCCTCATGCCCGCCCCTGAAAAGAGCTAAGCACGGGGATGTGAGCCGTAGCGCCGCCGGTTGCACCGATCCGGCAGATACTGGCCGGTCCTTGCCCCTCGCTGAGCAAAGTCCTGCGCATCTGACGCAAGCGAAACGCCCGCCCCCGTGAAGGGCACCCCGACGGCCGCCCTTCAGCCAGAGAACGCCTCCCTTCCCCAAAAGTTCCCTTTGGCCGCCCGGGCCCGCGGCTTCACCAGCCCGGACCGGCGCCGCGCGGCGCGGATCCTGCTTGAGGCGCGACCCATGTGCGCCGCTCGCCGGATCGAGACGGACCTGGAAATACCTCCCAAGGTGCGTTTCCCGTCGAACGGTCATGACCGGTTCGCGAATGGACGGAGCGTCCAGCCGCTCGAAACACCCCAAGGTGCCGCCGACACATCCGGCGCGACTCAGGCGACCGGAACCCGGATCGAGCGGCATGACAGCGCGCCGGGCAAGCCGATGCCGAACGAACGGACTGGCGCAGAGAACCAACGGTCCGATGCGGAAAGACCGCGCAACCACTCGACGGTCCGGAACCCGGCCCGGACTTGCGTCGGGACCGTGCCGGGATCGACGTTCTTGCTGCCGGTCATGCGCCCGTCCCCGCGGCCCCGGACGACCAGAGCGCGGCCGACTGCGCGCGGGCTCTGACTGCCGTGATCGCCCGCCGCTCTGCGCATCTGCAATGGTTCCCGAGATCGAGAGAGCAAGACAGCCGCGATTCTGCCGACCATGTGTCATTTCGGCAAAGCGCGTCGAGACCGGATCGTAGCAGCAGGTTGCCAGGGCATTCCAACGGCATTGTGACCGGGCATCTGCACCAGGTCTTCTGCCCCCCGGGCCCGCGCAGCCGACGTGCTGGACGTCAGAAAGCTCCGACAGGGTCAGTGAACCCGTGAGCACTTTGCAGAAACGCCATAAGCCATTGAGAAGATGGTGGGTGATAAGAGATTCGAACTCCTGACATCTTCGATGTGAACGAAGCGCTCTACCACTGAGCTAATCACCCGTGGCGCGCTTGTTATCCGTCCGTGCCGAGCTTTGCAAGAGGGTCGGGGCGAAATGGCCAGGGCTTTTTTCGGATACCGCCATTGCCGCCGCCCCACAGGCCTGATGCGAAAAGACGCGCCCTTTGGGGCGCGTCCTGGGTCTTGTCCCGAGGCATCGGTCAGGTCCGCGTCAGTGCGCGACCTGCCCCGCCGCCTCGCCGCCCGAGGCCTTGGCGGCGGCGGCCGCTGCGGCCTCCTCGGCGGCTTCGTCCCATTCGATGGGCTCGGGTTCGCGCACCAAGGCCTGTTTCAGAACCTCGCGGACATGAGAGACGGGGATGATCGTCAGCCCCTCCTTCACGTTGTCGGGGATCTCGCGCAGGTCCTTCTCGTTCTCTTCCGGGATCAGCACCGTCTTGATCCCGCCGCGCAGCGCCGCCAGCAGTTTCTCTTTCAGCCCGCCGATGGCCAGCACATTGCCGCGCAGCGTCACCTCGCCGGTCATCGCGATATCCTTGCGGACCGGGATCTGGGTCAGCACCGAAACGATCGAGGTCACCATCGCCACCCCGGCCGAGGGGCCGTCCTTGGGCGTCGCGCCCTCGGGCACGTGGACGTGGATGTCGATCTTGTCGAAGCGCGGCGGCTTGAAGCCGATCTCGGGCGCGATCGAGCGGACATAGCTCGAGGCGGCGTCGATCGATTCCTTCATCACATCGCCCAGCTTGCCGGTGGTCTTCATCCGGCCCTTGCCCGGCAGCTTGAGCGCCTCGATGGACAGAAGATCGCCCCCGACCGAGGTCCAGGCCAGACCCGTCACGACGCCGATCTGGTCTTCCTTCTCGGCCAGCCCGTAGCGGTACTTCTTGACCCCCAGATAGTCCTCGACGACATCCGGCCCGATAGTGACCTTGTCGGTCTCTTTCTTGATCAGCTTGGTCACGGCCTTCCGGCCCAGCTTGGCGATCTCGCGCTCGAGGTTCCGCACCCCCGCCTCGCGGGTATAGCGGCGGATGATCTCGGTCAGCGCCTCGGGCGTCAGCTCGAATTCCTTGGCCTTCAGCCCGTGGTTCTTCATCTGCTTGGGCACCAGGTGACGTTCGGCGATCTCGCGCTTTTCGTCCTCGGTGTAGCCCGCGAGGCTGATGATCTCCATCCGGTCCAGAAGCGGGCCCGGCATGTTGTAGCTGTTGGCCGTGGTCAGGAACATCACGTTCGAGAGGTCGTATTCGACCTCGAGATAGTGATCGACGAAGGTCGCGTTCTGTTCCGGGTCCAGCACTTCCAGCATGGCCGAGGCCGGGTCGCCACGGAAATCCTGCCCCATCTTGTCGATTTCATCGAGCAGGATCAGCGGGTTGGTGGTCTTGGCCTTCTTCATCGCCTGGATGATCTTGCCGGGCATCGAGCCGATATAGGTCCGGCGGTGGCCGCGGATCTCGGATTCGTCGCGCACGCCGCCCAGGCTGATGCGGATGAATTCGCGTCCCGTCGCCCGCGCGACCGACTTGCCAAGCGAGGTCTTGCCGACGCCAGGCGGGCCGACGAGGCAGAGGATCGGGCCTTTCAGCTTCTGGCTGCGCTGCTGCACCGCCAGATATTCGACGATCCGTTCCTTGACCTTCTCAAGCCCGTAATGGTCGTTGTCCAGAACCTTCTCGGCCGCGGTCAGGTCCTTCTTGACCCGCGATTTCACGCCCCAGGGCAGCGACAGGATCCAGTCGAGATAGTTGCGCACGACCGTCGCCTCGGCCGACATCGGGGACATCGACTTCAGCTTCTTGACCTCGGCCGCGACCTTCTCGGAGGCTTCCTTCGACAGCTTGGTGCCGGCGATCCGTTCTTCCAGCTCGGCGATCTCGTTCTGGCCATCGTCGCCATCGCCCAGCTCGCGCTGGATCGCCTTCATCTGCTCGTTCAGGTAGTATTCGCGCTGGGTGCGCTCCATCTGCGACTTGACGCGGGTCTTGATCTTCTTCTCGACCTGCAGGACCGACATCTCGCCCTGCATCAGGCCATAGACCTTCTCCAGCCGCTCGGCGACGGTCAGCGTTTCCAGAAGCTCCTGCTTCTGCGCGACCTCGACGCCCAGATGGCCCGCGACCAGATCGGCCAGCTTGGCCGGTTCGCGGGTGTCCGCCACCGCCGACAGCGCCTCTTCGGGGATGTTCTTCTTGACCTTGGCATAGCGCTCGAACTCGGCGCCGACCGAGCGCAGCAGCGCCTCGACCACCTCCTCGTCGCCCAGGTCCTCGGACAGCGGCTCGCAACTCGCCTCGAAGAAGGAGGGATTGTCGAGATAGCCGGTGGTGCGCACCCGCGTCTTGCCCTCGACCAGCACCTTGACGGTGCCGTCGGGCAGCTTGAGCAGTTGCAGCACGTTGGCCAGCACGCCGGTCCGGTAGATGCCCTCGGTCGAGGGTTCGTCCACCGCCGGGTCGATCTGTGCCGACAGAAGGATCTGCTTGTCGTCCTGCATCACCTCTTCGAGCGCACGGACGGATTTCTCGCGGCCGACGAAGAGCGGCACGATCATGTGGGGGAAGACCACGATATCGCGCAGCGGAAGGACGGGATAGGAAGAGCTGATATGCTCGGGCATGAGGTATCCTTAGGTTCGCTGGACGGCTACCGGCCCCGATCATCGGCAGCGCATGGCCGTCCCCGGTCTGCTGTCATTATCTGGGGCAATTGGTCGCCAATTCAACATGCCCGCCATGTTCCGGGGTCCAGAATGCCCGCCCGGCGCACCCGGCGCAAGCGCCGAGACGGACCCCGTCCGGGCAAAGCCCCGCCAGGGTAAACCCGCCGTCAACGGCGCGCCCGTCTAGAGCGGGTCGATATCGCCTTCGGCGCGCCCGGCATGGAACTCTGCCTGCCAAGCCGCAAACCGGCCCTCGGCGATAGCCGCGCGCATGCCCGCCATCAGCTCCTGGAAATAATGCAGGTTGTGCCAGGTCAGCAGCATCGACGAGAGGATTTCCTGCGCCCGGAACACATGATGCAGATAGGCGCGCGAATAGTTGCGGCAGGCCGGGCAGGAACAGTGTTCGTCCAGCGGGCGCGGATCGTCGGCATGGCGGGCGTTCTTGATGTTGACGACGCCGCGCCGGGTAAAGGCCTGCCCCGTGCGCCCCGAGCGCGAGGGCAGCACGCAATCCATCATGTCGATGCCGCGCGCGACCGCGCCGACAATGTCGTCGGGCTTGCCGACGCCCATCAGATAGCGCGGCCGGCCCTCGGGCAAAAATCCGGTGGCATAGTCGAGGACGCCGAACATCGCCTCCTGCCCCTCGCCAACCGCGAGCCCGCCCACCGCATAGCCGTCGAAGCCGATGGCCGTCAGCGCCCGGGCCGATTCCTCGCGCAGCTCGCGGGTGACGCCGCCCTGCATGATCCCGAACAGCGCATGGCCCGGACGGTCGCCGAAGGCCGCCTTCGACCGCTCGGCCCAGCGCATCGACAGCCGCATCGCGCGCGCGACCTCGGCCTCCGAGGCCGGGAGCGCCGGGCATTCGTCGAAACACATCACGATGTCGGACCCCAAGAGGCGCTGGATCTCCATGCTGCGCTCGGGGCTCAGCATGTGGGTCGAGCCATCGATATGCGACCGGAAGGCGACCCCGTCCTCCGACATTTTCCTCAGCCCCGACAGGCTCATGACCTGAAAGCCGCCGGAATCGGTGAGGATGGGCTTGTCCCAATGCATGAAGGCGTGCAACCCTCCAAGGCGCGCCACCCGCTCGGCCCCGGGCCGCAGCATCAGGTGATAGGTATTGCCCAGCAGGATGTCGGCGCCGGTCGCCGCCACGCTTTCGGGCAGCATCGCCTTGACCGTGCCGGCGGTGCCGACAGGCATGAAGGCGGGGGTGCGGATCGTGCCGCGCGGGGTTGCGATGGCGCCGGTGCGCGCGGCACCGTCGGTAGCGTGAAGGGTGAAACCGAATGTCGTCATGGACGTTCGCATATCAGCCCGGCGCGGCCGGGGACAGAGGCTCCGGCGCGCCGCTTCAGACGAAAATCTCCGGCCCCGGGACGATGCGCCGCTTGTGCCCCCGGAGCGGGCTTCGCTAACAGGGCGCGACAGGTCCGGCCTCGGGACAGGACACCGGACAGCACTTGGGAAGGAAACGGGCCGCGCGCCCGGCCACCGCACAGGACGATCCGCATGACCGAGCACACCGAACTGGCGCTCCCGGGCTTTCGCCTTGGCTGGGAAGAATGGATCTCGCTGCCCGAGCTGGGGTTGCCCGCGATGAAGGCCAAGGTCGATACCGGGGCCAAGACCTCGGCGCTGCATGCCTTCGACATCGAGCCCTTCGGGCCCGCCTCGCGGCCCAAGGTCCGCTTTGCGGTGCATCCGATCCCCGGGCGCGAGGATCTGTCGATCCCCTGCTCGGCCACCGTCGTCGACCGCCGCGAGGTGACCTCGTCGAACGGCGACTCGGAATGGCGCTATGTCATCGCCGCCGACATCGTGGTGGGCGAGCGGCGCTGGCCGATCGAGCTGACCCTGACCCACCGGGGCGGCATGGCCTACCGGATGCTGCTGGGCCGGCAGGCGCTGGGCGAGGACGTCCTGGTCAGCCCGGTCGATAGTTTCTGCCAGCCGATCCTGTCCTATGACGTCTATCACAGCCAGCGGGTGCGCGAGGTCGCGCCCGCGCGGGTGCTGCGCGTCGCCGTGCTGAGCCGCGAGCCGCACAACTATTCGACCGCGCGGCTGGTGGCCGAGGGCGAGGCGCGCGGCCATGTGGTCGAGGTGATCGACACCGCGCGCTGCTACATGGCGCTCGACGCGCTGGCGCCCGAGGTGCATTACGACGGTGCCCGCCTGCCCCGCTACGACGCGATCATTCCCCGGATCGGCGCCTCGGTCACCGCCTACGGCACCGCCGTGATCCGCCAGTTCGAGACCATCGGCACCTATTGCGTCAACGGATCCGAAGGCATCACGGCCAGCCGCGACAAGCTGCATGCCCATCAGATCCTCGCCCGCCACCGGATCGGCATGCCCACGACCGCCTTTGCCGCCTCGCCCAAGGATACCGGCAACCTGATCTCGCTGGTGGGCGGCGCGCCGCTGATCGTCAAGCTTCTGGAATCGACGCAGGGCAAGGGCGTGGTACTGGCCGAAACCACCAACGCGGCCGAATCGGTGATCTCGGCCTTTCGCGGGCTCAAGGCCTCGTTTCTCGTCCAGCGCTTCATCAAGGAAGCCGCCGGCGAGGACATCCGCTGTCTTGTCGTCGGATCGAAGGTCGTGGCGGCGATGAAACGGACCGGCGCCGAGGGCGATTTCCGGTCGAACCTGCATCAGGGCGGCTATGCGGTGCCGGTCAAGATCACCCCGCAGGAACGCGAGACCGCGGTGCGCGCGGCCCGCGCCTTCAAGCTGAACCTCGCCGGGGTCGACGTTCTGCGCGCCCATGACGGGCCCAAGGTGCTGGAGGTCAATTCCTCGCCCGGGCTCGAGGGAATCGAGAAGGCCTCGGCCAAGAACATCGCGGGCATGCTGTACGACGAGATCGAAAAGCGGGTGCGCCCGCTGCCGGTTCCCAAGGGACGGCGGCGGCGCTGACGCTCAGCGCTCGGTCAGTTTCAGCTCGATCCGGCGGTTCTGGGCGCGCGCCTCGGGGCTGTCGCCCGACGCCACGGGCTGGTACTGGCCGAAGCCCGCCGCCGCCAGCCGGTCGGGCGGAAAGCCCAGATCCTCGGTCATGTAGCGCACCACCGACAGGGCGCGGGCCTGGCTCAGTTCCCAGTTGTCGGCGAAATCGGCCCCCTTCGCCAGCGGCACGTCATCGGTATGGCCGTCGACCCGCAGGATCCAGTCGATATCTGGCGGGATCTCGCCCGCGACCTCGCGCAGGATCGACACCACATTGGCGATCTGCGCCTCGCCATCGTCCGACAGATCCGCCTTGCCGGTCTCGAACAGCACCTCTGACGAAAACACGAAGCGGTCGCCCACGATCCTGACGCCCTCGCGCCCGGCCAGGAGCGTGCGCATCCGCCCGAAGAATTCCGACCGGTAGCCTTCCAGCGTCTTCTTCTCGGCGGCAAGCCGCGCGGCCTCTTCCTCGGCCTTGCGCCGCGCAGCCTCTTCCAGCTCGGCCCGGGCGCGCTGTTCGGACGCCGCCTGCGCCAGCGCCGCGTTCAGCTTGCTGCCCAGCGTCTCGATCTGGACCCGCGCCGCGGCATCGCGATCCTCGGCCGCGTCCAGCAACCCCTGCAACTCGCCCAACTGGCCGCGCAGCGCCGCCATCTGCCGGTTCAGAAGCTCGACCTGCCGCTGGCTTTCGGCCGATTTGGCCTCTTCCTTGTCGAGCGCCTCGTTCGCCACCGCCAGCAACGCCGCGCGCCGGTCGGCCTCGGTCAGCGCGCCTTCGGCCCTGGTCGCGGCCTGATCGCGCGCCTTTTCGGCCGCCGCCAGCAGGGTCAGCGTGTCCTCGGCGCGCTTGCGCGCCTCTTCCAGCGCCAAGCTCATGGCGGTCAATTCATCCTCGGACCCGGCCAGCTTTTCGCGCAGCGCCGCGGCCGCCGCCGCCTCGGCCAGACGGTCCTTTTCGGCCTGCGACAGCGCGGCCTCGGTGCTTTCGACCTCATCCGCCAGCGCCGCGCGCGCCGCTTCGGTTTCGGCGTTCCGGGCGCGCAGATCGGCGATCAGCGCTTCCAGCGCCTCGCGCCGGGCGGCGGCCAGCCGCGCAGCCTCGGTCTGGGCGTCGACTTCCTGCCGGGTCGAGGCCAGTGCCGCCTCCAGCCGGTCGCGGGTGCCCTCAAGCTCGGTCACCTCGCCCGCCAGCGCATCGCCGCGCGCCTGCGCCGCGTCGCGTTCGGTCAAAAGCTGGGCCACACGCGCCTCGACATCGTCGATCCGGATCCGCGCGGCGGCCAGATCGGCCTCGCCCACCGAGACCCGGTCGCGCAGCGTCGCGATCAGCGCCGCCTGCGCCTCGGCATCGGTCCGCGCCGTGCTGAGTGCCGCGCCCAGTTCGCCCACCTGCTCCTCCAGCCCCGAGGCGCGCTGGCGTTCCATGCCCAGCGCATCGGCCAGCGCCGACAGTTCGGCATTCAGCTCGGTCAGTTCGCTTTTCTGCCCGGTGATGGTCTCGCGCAGCATCTCCTGCACCAGCATGAAGATCGACAGCACGAACATCAGGACCAGCAGCAGCGCCGTCATCGCATCGACGAAGCCCGGCCAGATCGTGGCCTGGAACCGTCCGCCGCTGCGCCGGGTCAGGGCCATCTCAGCCCCACCGCTCGTCCCCGGGCGCCAGCCGCGACAGCACCCGACCCAGCGCCGCCAGGTCGCCGCGCAGATCGGTCACCGTCTCCTGCCGCCCGGCCGAAATCTCTTCGAGAATGCGCAGAAGTTGCACGTCGATCGACCGCAGCCGCATCCGCGCCTCGGCATCGGCCAGCGCGCCCTCTTCGCCCATCCGCGCCTCGATGGCGGCGGTGGCGCGGCCCTGCGCATCGGCCACCCGCGACAGCGCGTCCGTCACCGCGCGGGTGTCGTCAAGCTGCCGTTCCATCGCCGCGCCCAGCGTATTGACCGCCTCGGCCAGCGTGCCGACCCGGCTTTCCAGCGCCACCCGCTCGCCCTCGGATTCGGCGAAAAGCGTGTGCAGCCCCTCCATCTGCTCGGCCAGCTGGTCGAGGGTGGCAGCCAGAAGACCGACCTCGGCGCTGACCTCGCCCTCGCCGTCGCCGGACGAGAACCCGAGCCGGGTGATCGACGACAGCCATTCCTCGAGTTCCTGATAGAACCGGTTCTGGCCATGCCCGGCGAACAGCTCGAGCAGCCCCACCACCAGCGAGCCCGCGAGCCCCAGAAGCGACGAGGCGAAGGCCGTGCCCATGCCGCCCAGCTGGCTTTCGAGCCCGGTCATCAGCCGCCCGAACACCTCGACGCCGCCCTCGCCCTCGCGGGGCGCCAGCGACCGGATGGTGTCCACCACCGCAGGAACCACCGTGGCAAGCCCGTAGAAGGTGCCCAGAAGCCCGAGGAAAATCAGAAGGTTGGTCAGATAACGGGTGATGTCGCGCTGTTCCTCGATCCGGGTCGCGACGGAATCCAGGATGGTGCGAGCCGAGCCCGTGTTGATCTGCATCCGCTTGTCGCGGCGCTTGCGCAGCAATGCCGCCAGCGGCGCCAGCAGCCGCGGCGCGCGGGTCAGGTTGTGCCCCGGAATGCCCGAGGCGAAATCCTCGATCCAGCGCACCGAGGCGCCCAGCTGGATCACCTGCAGAAAGCAGGTCGCGACCCCGATCAGAAAGACAAAGAAGATGGCCCCGTTCAGATAGGGGCTGGCCATGAAGACCGGCGCCACCTGAGGGTAGGCCAGATAGGCTCCCGTCGCGAACAGCACGCAGGAACTGGTCATCAACACAACCTGCCGCAGCGGTCTGGAAAACTGCGGCTCGGCCTCGCGGGGAGTCTTGTCCATGGGATTGGGTTCTGGCCCGGTCATTCCTGGGGCAGAGACTAGGCGAAGCCGGGCGGCCCCACAACAATCAATCCGTTTGCAACGCCCTGACCCGCTGGGCGAGCCAGTCGAGATCGGGGTCCGACAGGCCCAGTTCGGCCAGATGCGCCACCGTGTTGAACAGGTACTCGTCGTTCGGTCCCATCCCGCCCCGCGCGCGGGCGATGATGCGCGCCTGTTCCTCCAGCGGCAGCCCGCCGCAATACTGCACGTGATCGGGGTCGATCACATAGGCCACCAC
Source organism: Rhodovulum viride (assembly GCF_003265965.1). NCBI lineage: Bacteria > Pseudomonadati > Pseudomonadota > Alphaproteobacteria > Rhodobacterales > Paracoccaceae > Rhodovulum > Rhodovulum viride. The sequence continues at coordinate 57,461 of NZ_MUAV01000020.1, forward strand.
TCGCAAGGGCGCGGGCACCGTCCCGTCCGGGCTCGCCTCGGGCGTCACCTCAAGCTCGACCTCGAAATAGGCCGACGAGATCAGTTCGCGCTCGCGCAGCGCGGCCAGCGTCGCGTCCTCGGTCCCCGGCGCGGCCCGCAGCGCCACGCCATGGCAAGAGGCCCCCGGCGCGGCATCCAGCGCCAGCACCAGCCCCGGCTCGGCCTCGGTGCCGCGATGGTGGATCGAGCGCATGCAGAAGCTGCGATGCCAGCCGTCAAGCCGCGCGAGCCGCCGCTCGGCCACCTCGAAGCCCGGCTTCCACAGAAGCGATCCATAGCCGAAAACCCACAAGCCGTCCTGCATCGTCTGGTCCTTTCCCGTCGCCCCCTGTTACCCTCATCGGGGCATGGGACGAAAGGGGGCCCCGGCGATGAGGTTTCTTCTGTCTCTGGCGCTGCTGGCGGCGCTGGTCTGGTCGGGCTACTGGGCGCTGGCCGCGCGCGGGATCGAACGGGGTCTTGCAGCCTGGCTCGATGCCCGCCGCGCCGAGGGCTGGGTGGCCGATGCGGGCCGCATCTCGGTGACCGGCTTCCCCACCCGTTTCGACACCCGTCTCGCGCCTCTGGATCTGGCCGATCCGGCCACCGGGCTCGCCTGGTCGATGCCCGGCTTCGGATTTTCCGCGCGCAGCCACCGGCCGCAACACGTCACCGTCCGCTGGCCCGAGACCCAGCGGATCGCGACACCCGCCGAGCGGATCGAGGTCACCGCCGAAGCGATGACCGGCGCGCTGGCCTTCCGCCCGGGCCTCGCGCTGGAGCTTGCCTCGGCGCGGCTTTCGGTCGGCGCCTTCGGGCTGGTGTCGGATGCGGGCTGGCGCGCCTCGATGGATGGCGCCGAGATCGAGACCGCCGCGCTCGACGACCGCCCCGGCGCCCAACGGCTGCGGCTCAGGGCCAGCGGCATGCGCCCGCCCGAGGGGCTTGTCGCGACGCTCGACCCCGCGGGGCTCCTGCCGCCAGTCTTCGACCGGATCGCGCTCGAGGCCGTGGCGGTCTTCGACGCGCCCTGGGACCGGCACGCGGTCGAGGACCGGCGCCCGCAGCTGCAACAGGTCGAGATCGGACGGCTCGACGCGCAATGGGGCGATCTGGCGCTGAAGGCGGCCGGGCGCTTCGATGTCGATGCCGAGGGCCAGCCCTCGGGAACGATCACGCTGCGGGCCACCAACTGGCGCGAGATGATCGCGCTTGCGCGCGGCTCGGGGCGGCTTTCCGCGCCGCTGGCGGACCGGCTGGACGCGGCGCTGGGACTGCTGGCGGGGCTGTCGGGGCGGCCCGACATGCTGGACGTGCCGCTGCGCCTTGCGCTGGGGCAGGTCTGGCTCGGCCCGGTGCCGCTGGGACCTGCGCCGAATTTGCGGCTGCGCTAGACGGCGCCGGACGCCTCAGCGGCAATAGGACCCGCTGCGATAGCGCGCGGTATCGACATGGATGTGATCCTTGTGGAACCCGTCCGAGCCGGGACCAAGCACCGTGCCGAAGGGACCGCAGGCCGCGCGATGGATGCGTTTCAGGATCTTGCCCTGCGAGGCGTCGTTCCAGCCCCGGGCCACCGTCATCGACACGCCGTTGCGCAAGGTCACCGCGCCGATATCGACGGCATGGCCGCGCCCGTGTTCGGACACCTTGGCGCCCTTCTGGTTGTTGCGCGGACGGCAGGCGTAATGGGCAAAGACCTTCAGCGAGGCAACGCCCCCGCCCAGACGGCCCACGGCGGGCTTGATGCCGTCGCTGACCCAGACCCGCAGCGCGCGGGCGGTGTCGCAATCGATGGTGGCGGCCTGGCTGAGCGCCACGCCGTCGACCGCCGTCACCCGCACCGGCCGGTCGACCCCGCAGCCCGCGATCCGGCCGGGGATCGGCGCGATCATCTGGCCGGTGATCGCCGGATCGCCGCAGACGACACCGCCGCGCGGGGTCAGGATGGCCGAGGGTTGGGTGCGGATGCCCGCCGCCGACAGCGACGCCACCTGATAGGGCGTTCTCGGACGCGGCTCTGGCCGGGCGGACCGCTCGAGGGTCATATCGGCCGTGACCTCGCGCACGCGGACGGGCGCCCCCGCGACGGTCGGCCGGGGATGCGGGCGCAGCGCAAGGCCCGGGCCGGCCACAGGCGCGGCCCCGGCACCCGGCGGTGCGGCATCGTCCTCGGGACGCATCTGCGGCCGGGCCGCCAGAAGGGCGGCCACCGGCGCCTCGGCCGGGACGACCGTCTGGCTGGCAACCGGGCGCGGCTTCGGGCGCGGTGCACTGTCGAGCGTGGCGGCGCTTCCCGTTCCGGCGATCAGAACCAGCGCAAGACCGAGGCCCGCCCGCCGCATCAGCTGCGAGCCTTGGTGCCGCGGCCGAAATCGGGCGCGTCGGTATCCTGCCCGGCCTCGATGATGCCGCGGCGGATGGCGCGCGTCCGGGTGAAATAGTCGAACAGCTCGTCGCCCTGCCCGGTCCGGATCGCCCGTTGCAGCGCGAACAGTTCTTCGGTGAAGCGGCCGAGGATTTCCAGCGTCGCTTCCTTGTTGGTCAGGAACACATCGCGCCACATGGTCGGGTCCGAGGCCGCGATCCGGGTGAAATCGCGAAAGCCCGCGGCCGAATACTTGATGACCTCGCTGTCGGTCACCCGGCGCAGGTCGTCGGCGACGCCCACCATGGTATAGGCGATGAGGTGCGGCACATGCGAGGTCACCGCCAGCACCAGATCGTGGTGGTCGGGGTCCATTTCCTCGACATTGGCGCCCATGCCTTCCCAGAGCCGCTTCAGCCGCTCGGTCGCGGCGGGGTCTGTGCCGGGCACCGGCACGATCAGGCTCCAGCGATTGTCGAACAGTTCGGCAAAGCCCGAGCGCGGCCCCGAATGCTCGGTCCCGGCCAGCGGGTGCGCGGGGATGAAGTGAACCCCCTCGGGCACATGCGGCGCGACCGCCTCGATCACCGAACGCTTGACAGACCCCACGTCGGTCAAGGTGGCACCGGGCGCCAGATGCGGCGCGATCTCGGCCGCAACCGCGCCCATCGCGCCAACCGGCACCGCGAGAACCACCAGATCGGCGCCGTCGACCGCCTCGGCCGCAGTCTCGACCACGCGGTCGACCAGCCCGATCTCGGCGGCAACGGCGCGGGTTTCGGCCGAGCGGGCGGTGCCGACGATCTCGCCCGCCAGCCCCGCCCGGCGCATCGCCAACGCCATCGAGCCCGCGATCAGGCCCAGCCCGATCAGCGCGACCCGATCGTAGATGGGGCTCACCGAGCCCCCTCCTTGAAGGCCCGCACGGCATGGGCCACCCGGCGGCAGGCCGCCTCGTCGCCCACGGTGATGCGCAGCGCATGGGGCAGCTTGTAGCCCCCGACCCGGCGCACGATCAGCCCCTGCGACTTGAGATAGGCATCGCAGGCCTCGGCCTCGGCCGCGTCGGCAAAGCGCGGCAGCACGAAGTTGGCGAAGGTCGGATCGGTTGGTACGCCCGCCTCGGTCAGCGCCCCGGCCAGCCAGGCCGCAAGCCGGGTGTTCTCGGCCCGGCAGCGCGTCACGAACGCCTGATCGCGCACCGCCGCCTCGGCGGTCTCAAGCTGCGCCTGGCCGAGGTTGAAGGGGCTGCGGACCCGGTTCAGCACACCGATCACCTCGGGCGCGGCATAGGCCCAGCCGACCCGCAGCCCGCCAAGGCCGTAGATCTTCGAGAAGGTCCGGGTCATCACCACGTTATGGTGCCGGTCGACCAGCGCACGGCCGCCATCGAAGCCCTCGACATATTCGGCATAGGCCGCGTCAAGCACCAGCACCACGCGCTCGGGCAGGTTTTCGGCCAGCCGCCGGGTCTCGGCCTCGGGGATCATGGTGCCGGTGGGATTGCCCGGATTGGCCAGGAACACGATCCGGGTCCGGTCGGTCACCCCGGCAAGGATCGCGTCGACATCGACGGTGCGCTCGACCTCGTCGACCTCGACCGGGGTCGCCCCCGCCGCCAGCGCCGAGATCCGGTACATGGCAAAGCCGTGCCGGGTATGGATCACCTCGTCGCCGGGACCGGCATAGGCCTGACACAGAAAGGCGATGATCTCGTCCGAGCCGACACCGCAGATCACCCGCTCGGGGTCGAGATCGTGCTGTTCGCCGATGGCGGCGCGCAGCTCGGCATGGTCGGTCGAGGGATAGCGATGCAGGCTGTGCACGCAGCGCGAGAAGGCGGCTTTCGTCTTCTCGGAGGTGCCGAACGGGTTCTCGTTCGACGACAGCTTGACGACATCGCTCATCCCCTCGATCTTCGACTGCCCGCCCTGGTAAAGGGCGATCTCGAGAATTCCGGGTTGGGGGGGGATCCTGGTCATTTTCGTTGTCTCCTTGGCGCGCATCCGTAGCCCACGGCCGGGGCCAAGGCCAGCACGAAAAGCCCCCGCCCGGGCCGTTCGGCGGACCGCGTGACCGGCGTGGCCGCGCCGTCCCGGCTCAGTGCTTCTTGGCGCGCGCCGAGAGCCAGTCCATCGCCGCCAGCAGCACGCCCGACAGCACGAAAACCATATGGATCAGCACCAGCCAGAACAGTTCTGTATTGCCATAGACCGCATCGGCCTTGGCCTGCCCGATCTCCATGAAGCGTTTCAGCAGGTGAATCCCGGAAATCGCCACGATCGAGGCGATCAGCTTCATCTTGAGGCCCGAGAAATCGACCGTGCCCATCCAGTCGGGCCGGTCGTTATGGGCGCCGATATCCAGCTTCGAGACGAAATTCTCGTAGCCCGAGAACAGCACGATCAGCAGCAGGTTGGCCGCCAGCGTCAGGTCGATCAGCGTCAGCACCGCCAGGATCGCGGTCTCGCTGGACATGGTCAGCACCTGTGGCGCGTAATAGGCGATCTCGCGCATGAAGACGACGACCAGCATCGCCAGCGACACCACAAGGCCCAGATACATCGGCGCCATCAGCCAGCGCGACGCGAAAAGCCCGCGTTCGAAAGCCTGCTCGACGGAAGGTTTTTCGGCCATGATCGGAACTCCCAGGGACCCTCTGCGCGCGGCCCATAGCGCGCCGCCCGGATTCGGGCAAGCGGGCGAACCGGCGCGGCGACAGGTGTGCCGCCGGACGGGCGCCCGAGACCGCAGCGCCGGCAATGGAAAGGGCCCGCCCTGCGCGCAGCAGGACGGGCCCCAGATCTTGCGTGTCGGCGCGGAACCTTAGTTCTGCGCGTAGAATTCGATGACGAGGTGGGGTTCCATCACCACCGGATAGGGCACATCGCCCAGCCCCGGGATCCGCACGAAGGTGGCGGTCATCTTGGAATGGTCGGCCTCGATGTAGTCGGGCACGTCGCGCTCGGACAGCTGGGTCGCTTCGAGCAGCGCGGCCATCTGCTTGGACTTCTCGCGGACCTCGACCACGTCGCCTTCCTTGACCCGGTAGGACGGGATGTTGACGCGCTGGCCGTTCACCGTCACGTGGCCGTGGTTCACGAACTGGCGGGCGGCGAAGATGGTCGGCACGAACTTGGCGCGGTAGACGACGGTGTCCAGACGGCGTTCCAGCAGACCGACCAGCAGCTCGCCGGTGTCACCGCGCTGACGCTCGGCCTCGGCGAAGATGCGGCGGAACTGTTTCTCGGTCATGTCGCCGTAGTAGCCTTTCAGCTTCTGCTTGGCGCGCAGCTGGATACCGAAGTCGGACAGCTTGCCCTTGCGGCGCTGGCCGTGCTGGCCGGGGCCGTATTCGCGGCGGTTGACCGGGGACTTGGCGCGGCCCCAGATGTTTTCGCCCATGCGGCGGTCGATCTTGTACTTGGCAGACGTGCGTTTGGTCACGGCTGATCTCCTTCAAACGGGCGCCGCCCGACGGGCGGCAATGAAGGGCGTTGTCCTCTGGACCCGTTCCGGAACGGCCCGAACCCTGACAGGCATCCCCTTGCGGGGGCCACCAACACCAATGAAAATCCCGGCCGCGAGAGGCCGGAATGGCGCGCTTATACAGGGGCGGCCGCCGCTGTCAAGCGCCCAGCGCCCGGATCGCCGCCTCGGCCGCCATCATCCCCATCCGCCGGAAGCTCTGGTCGCCGCGCGCCGCCGCATGGGGCGAGACCAGCGCATTCGGCAGCATGAAAAGCGGGTCCGAGGGCCGCGCCGGTTCGGTCTCGAACACATCGAGCCCGATGCCGCCCAGCCGGGGCGCGGCCGCCACCAGCGCCGCCTCGTCGACGACGCCGCCCCGCCCGGTATTGATCAGGATCGCCCCCTCAGGGAGTACCGCCAGCTCGGCCGCGCCGATCAGCCCGCGCGTGCCCTCGTTCAGCGGCAGATGCAGGCTGAGGATCTGCGCGGCGGGCAGTGCCGCCCGCAGATCGCGCACCACCGGCACGCCCGCGTCTTCGGCGCTCAGCCGCCGGTGCCACAGCGTGACCTCGATCCCGAAGGCCTGCGCCAGCTGCGCGACCCGCTGGCCGATCGGCCCGAAGCCCGCGATCAGCATCCGCCGGCCCGAAAGCTCGACCGGCGCCAGCTGCTCGACGCCGGCAAAGCCCGCCCGCGCGACCCGGTCCATCGCCACCGCCTGCCGCGCCAGCGCCAGAAGCAGCATCATCGTATGCTCGGCCACCGCATTGGCATTGGCCCCGGGGGTGTTGAAGACCGGAATCCCCCGGCCTTCTGCCTCGGCCACCGGGATGTTGTCGGTGCCGACCCCGTGCTTGCAGATCGCCTGCAGCGCGGGCGCCCCGGCGATCATCGCGGGGCTCAGCCGGAGGGTGCGCACGATCCAGGCGCGCGCGGCCGCCAGCCCGGCGGCGGGGTCGCTGTCCTGCCAGCCGCAGGATACACTCAGCCCCGCCGAGGCCAGCAGCGCCAGCGCGTCGGGATGGATCGGTTCGGTCACATGCACATCGGCCATCGAGGCCCTATGCGCCGCCGCCGCGCCGAATGCAATCGCCCCGGCCCCGAGCCGCGCTATAGTCGGGCCATGAGCGTTCTGAGTGTCACCGAGCAAGGGCTGTACTGCCCCGCGGGCGATTTTTACATCGACCCCTGGGCGCCGGTCGACCGGGCGCTGATCACCCATGGTCATTCCGACCATGCCCGCCCCGGCCACCGCCGCTATCTGGCAACCGACACCGCCGCCCCGGTGATCCGCCACCGGCTGGGCGCCATCGCGCTCGACACGATCCGCTACGCCGAGACCCGCCGGATCGGCGCGGCGATGGTCTCGTTCCACCCGGCGGGCCATGTGCCGGGCTCGGCCCAGATCCGGGTCGAGGTGGCGGGCGAGGTCTGGGTCGTCTCGGGCGATTACAAGCCCGAGCCCGACGGGCTGTCCGAGCCGTTCGAGCCGGTACCCTGCCATACCTTCATCAGCGAATGCACCTTCGGGCTGCCGGTCTTCCGCTGGCGCCCGCAAGCGCAGGTGATGGCCGAGATCCGCGACTGGTGGGCGGAAAACGCAGCTCAGGGCCGGGCCAGCCTTCTGGGCGCCTATGCGCTTGGCAAGGCGCAGCGGCTGCTGGTGGGGCTTGGCGACAGCGGGGAACCGATCCTGACCCATGGCGCCATCGAGGCCACCTGCCGGGTGATGCGCGCGCAAGGTATCGCCCTGCCCGACACGGTGCCGGTCACGCCCGAGACCGATCCGCGCGCCCATCCCGGCGCGCTGGTGCTGGCCCCGCCCTCGGCCCTTGGCAGCACCTGGGCGCGGCGCTTCGGTCAGGCCTCGACCGGGCTTGCCTCGGGCTGGATGGCGCTGCGCGGCGTGCGGCGGCGGCGCGCGGCCGACCGGGGCTTCGTGCTGTCCGATCATGCCGACTGGGACGGGCTCAACGCCGCGATCCGCGCGACGGGGGCCGAGCGGGTTCTGGTCACCCATGGCTATACCGGCCCGTTCCGGCGCTGGTTGGCCGAGCGGGGCTATGACGCGGGCATCGTCGCCACCGCCTGGGAGGGCGAAACGACCGAGGGCGACGCGGAATGAAGCGCTTCGCCGCCCTCTATACCGCTCTTGACCGGACCACCCGCACCACCGCCAAGGTCGAGGCACTCGCCGCCTATCTGGCCGAGGCGCCCGAGCCCGACCGGCTCTGGACAGTGGCGCTTCTGTCGGGACGCCGCCCGCGCCGGGCGGTGACCGCGACGCGGCTGCGGGAATGGGCGGCCGAACGGGCGGGGCTGCCGCTTTGGCTGTTCGAGGACTGCTATCCGGTGGTGGGCGATCTGGCCGAAACCATCGCGCTGGTCCTGCCCCCGCCCGCGCAGGACAGCGACCTCAGCCTGTCGGCCCGGATGACCGACATCCTTGCCATGGCCGCGATGGACGAGCCCGCCCGCAAGGCCGCGATCCTGGACGCCTGGGACAGCCTCGGCGGGACCGAACGGTTCCTCTACACCAAACTGCTGACCGGCGGGTTTCGCGTCGGCGTCAGCCAGACCCTGATGACCCGCGCGCTGGCCCGCGCCACCGGGCAGGACGAGGCCGAGCTGGCGCACCGGCTGATGGGCGACTGGACCCCCGCAACGACAAGCTGGCAGGCCCTGATCGAGGCGCCCGACCCGGCGGCGGCGCTGTCGCGCCCCTATCCCTTCTACCTGGCCTATCAGATCGAGGGCCCGCCCGAGGCGTTGGGCGTGCCCGCCGACTGGATCGCCGAATACAAGTGGGACGGCATCCGCGGCCAGCTGATCGCACGCGGCGGGGTGCATTTCCTGTGGTCGCGCGGCGAGGACCTGATCACGGACCGCTTCCCCGAACTGGCCGTCGCCCGCGATTTCCTGCCCCTTGGCACCGTGCTCGACGGCGAGATCCTGGCCTGGAAGGATGGCCGTCCCCTGCCCTTCGCTGCGCTCCAGACCCGGATCGGGCGGAAGACCGTGTCGAAACGGCTGCTGGCCGAGACCCCGGCCGCGTTTCTTGCCTATGACCTGCTGGAAGACGGCGGCACCGATATCCGCACCTGCCCGCTGGCCGAACGCCGCACGCGGCTGGAAGAGATCATCGCAGGGGTGCCGCCCGGCGGGCCGCTGCGCCTGTCCCCGGTTCTACCCTTCGACGACTGGCAGGATCTCGCCCGGACCCGGGGCGCGGCTCGTGCGGCCGAGGCCGAAGGCGTGATGCTGAAACGCGCGGACGCGCCCTATCTGGCCGGGCGCCGGAAAGGCGACTGGTGGAAATGGAAGCTCGACCCGCTAACCGTCGATGCAGTGATGATCTATGCCCAGGCGGGGCACGGGCGGCGCGCGACGCTTTACACTGATTTCACCTTCGCGGTCTGGGACGGCGAGGCGCTGGTGCCGGTGACCAAGGCCTATTCCGGGCTGACCGATGCCGAATTCCGCGAAATCACCGCCTGGGTGCGCAGGAATACCCTGCAACGCTTCGGCCCGGTGCGGCAGGTTACGCCCGAACTGGTCTTCGAGATCGCCTTCGAGGGCATCCGGGCCAGCCCCCGGCACAAGTCGGGCCTTGCCCTGCGCTTTCCCCGGATGGCGCGCTGGCGGCGCGACAAGCCCGCGGCCGAGGCCAATACGCTGGACGATCTGAAGGCCCTGCTGGAGGCGCCGGACCCGGACGCAGGCTCTGAAGGACAGCCCGGCGCTTGAACCGCCGCCCCCCGGCACTCTATCTCTGGATCGAGACAACAAATGAGGATCGCCCATGCGCATCGCCCCGCCCACCCCCGTCTTCGACGCCAATGCCAGCGCCGGCGGCGCGCTGGGCGATCTGCCGGAATGGGATCTGTCCGATCTCTACGCCGCGCCCGACGCCCCTGAAATCGCCCGCGACATGGACTGGCTTGAACAGGAATGCACAGCCTTCGCGACCGATTACGAGGGCAAGCTGGCCGGGCTCGACGCCGCCGGGATGCTGGCCTGCGTCAATCGCTACGAGGCCATCGACCGCGTGGCCGGGCGGATCATGTCCTTTGCGGGGCTGCGCTATTACCAGAACACCATGGATGCGGGCCGCGCCAAGTTCCTGTCGGATTGCCAGGACCGGATCACCGCCGCGACGACGCCGCTTGTCTTCTTCTCGCTCGAATTCAACCGGATCGACGACAGCGCCTATGAGGCCGTGATCACGGCCGACCCGGCCCTTGCCCGCTACAAGCCCGTTTTCGACCGGATGCGGGCGATGCGGCCCTATCAGCTGTCGGACGAACTGGAAAAATTCCTGCACGACCAGTCGGTGGTGGGCGCGAGCGCCTGGAACAAGCTGTTCGACGAAACCGTCGCCGGGCTGGGCTTCGAGGTCGGCGACGAGGCGCTGGGGATCGAGGGTACGCTGAACCTGCTGACCGATCCCGACCGCACGAAACGCGAGGCGGCGGCGCGCGCGCTGGCCGAGGTCTTCGGCGCCAATATCAAGCTCTTTGCCCGGGTGCATAACACGCTGGCCAAGGAGAAGGAGATCGAGAACCGCTGGCGCAAGATGCCGACGCCCCAGACCGGGCGGCACCTGTCGAACCATGTCGAACCCGAAGTGGTCGAGGCGCTGCGCAATGCCGTGGTCGCGGCCTATCCCAAGCTCTCGCACCGCTATTACGCGCTGAAGGCGAAATGGCTGGGGCTCGACAAGCTGCAGGTCTGGGACCGCAACGCGCCGCTGCCGATCGAGGACCCCAAGACCGTCGGCTGGGACGCCGCCAAGGCCACCGTGATGGAGGCCTATTCCGAATTCTCGCCGAAGATGGCCGAGATCGCGCAGCCCTTCTTCGACAAGGGCTGGATCGATGCGGGCGTCAAGCCCGGCAAGGCCCCCGGCGCCTTCGCCCATCCGACCGTGACCGACGTCCACCCCTATGTGATGCTGAACTATCTGGGCAAGCCGCGCGACGTGATGACGCTGGCGCATGAGCTGGGGCACGGCGTCCATCAGGTGCTGGCCGCCGGTCAGGGCGAGCTGCTGGCCTCGACGCCGCTGACGCTGGCCGAGACGGCATCGGTCTTCGGCGAGATGCTCACCTTCCGCAAGCTGCTGGCGGGCGCCACGACTCCGGCGCAGAAAAAGACGCTGCTGGCGGGCAAGGTCGAGGACATGATCAACACGGTCGTGCGCCAGATCGCCTTCTACGATTTCGAATGCAAGCTGCACGAGGCGCGGCGCGGCGGCGAACTGATGCCCGAGGACATCAACGAGATCTGGATGAGCGTGCAGGGCGAAAGCCTTGGGCCCGTCTTCGAGTTCATGCCGGGCTACGAGACCTTCTGGGCCTATGTCCCGCACTTCGTCCATTCGCCCTTCTACGTCTATGCCTATGCCTTTGGCGACGGGCTGGTGAACGCGCTTTACGCGGTCTACGAGGAAAGCGGTCCGGGATTCCAGGACAAGTATTTCGACATGCTGAAGGCGGGCGGGTCCAAGCACCACAAGGAGCTGCTGGCGCCCTTCGGGCTCGATGCCTCGGACCCGGCCTTCTGGGACAAGGGCCTGTCGATGATCTCGGGCTTCATCGACGAGCTGGAGGCGATGGAGGACTGATCCCCCGCCGCACTGCCGGGCGGCGCAATCTCTGCGCCACCCGGCCCGATCAAGCCCTGGACCGGCTTATTTCCAGTCGGTCCAAGGGAAGGGCTTGGCTTCGCTCGTCACCGTCAGGTAGCGCGCGGCAATCGCCATCCAGTTGGCCAGCTTGTCGCCGAATTCGGCGATCCTCTCGCTCTCTTCCTTGGCAAAGAGAAGCCAGCCGAATTGCAGCACGGCCGCGATGATCAGGATCATCTGCGCGGCATAGAAGAGGGCCAGCATCAACAGCATCCAGCCCCCCCGGATCAGCGCGGGACGGTAGCCCGTTTCCTGGGCGCCCGATGCCCGCGCGCCGTCGTTGAGCGTCGAGTTGGTATCGGTCATAGGTCCAGCCTCCGCTGCGACCGCATTCCCGGGATACCCCACGCATCCCGTCTCAGAACACGATCACATCCTCGAAATGGCGAGGCAGGTCCGCCGCTGCAACCCCCACGATGTCCTTGTTCAGATCGACGGCAAGCGCGCGCTCAAGCGGGCCCTCGATCCGGTTGCGCAATTCGCCCAGCATCTGCGGCGGCGCGGTCATCACGAAGCGGTCGTAATCCCCCCGCGCCCACACCTCGGCCGTGACGCTCAGCACGTCCGTCGCGAAACTTTCGCGGTTCTGGGTCCGGGGGCTTGTGGTCGGCTCCAGCGCGTGGCGCCCGGCCGCCGGTCCGCCCTGGTCGCGGCCGCGCCCGTCGGCATATTCGATTTCGCGCGTCTTCTGGAAATGGCTGACCTCCCTCAGCCCCTTGCCGGGACCCAGATTGACCAGCAGTCGGGCCTCGCGCTCGTTGGCGACGAGAACCAGTGTCTTGAACGGTTTCATGGCCTCCCCTCCCTTGCCGTAGACATCCTTACAACAAGACAGGCGCGGCGGTTGTTCCGTCAAGCGGAGAACGGGGCCCTGCCCCGCCCGCTCAGCCCGGGCTCATGCCGCGCATCTTCTCGGACCTGCGGCGCAGGATTTCGACCGCGGTCAGCAGCCCGATCGAGATCACCACGAGGATCGTCGCGACCGCGAGGATGGTCGGGCTGATCTGCTCGCGCAGGCCGGTGAACATCTGCCAGGGCAGCGTCTGCTGGTTGGCCGAGCCGACGAACAGCACCACCACCACCTCGTCGAAGGAGGTGATGAAGGCGAAAAGCCCGCCCGAGACGACGCCCGGCAGGATCAGCGGCATCTGCACCTTGAAGAAGGTCGTGACCGGGTTCGCGCCAAGGCTGGCCGAGGCGCGCGTCAGCGACTTGTCGAAGCCCACCAGCGTCGCGGTCACGGTGATGATGACGAAGGGAATGCCCAGCGCCGCATGGGCCAGCACCACGCCCAGATACGTGCCCTGCAGCCCGATCCGGGAATAGAAGAAATACATCCCCGCCGCCGAGATGATCAGCGGCACGATCATCGGAGAGATCATGATCGCCATGATCGCCCGCCGGAACGGCACATGCTCCTGACTGAGCCCGACCGCCGCCAGCGTCCCGAGCCCGACCGCCAGAAGCGTGGCGGCGGGCGCGATCTTGACCGAGTTCCACAGCGCATGCTGCCAGGCATTGCTGGTGAAGAACTCCTGGTAGTGCTTGAGCGAATAGCCCTCGGGGTCGAGCGCCAGCATCTTCGGCGTGAAGGTGAAGAAATTCTCGGCGTTGAAGCTGAGCGGGATGATCACGAGGATCGGCGCGATCAGGAAGAAGAAGATCAGCCCGCAGATCGCGTAGAAGGCATAATGCCAGATCCGCTGTCCGGTCGTGGCATAGGGGGGAAGGTCCATTTGCGACATCTGCGTTACCCCAGGCTCACGTTGTCGATGCCCACGAGCTTGTCATAGGCCCAGTAAAGGATCAGCACGACCGCCAGCAGGATCGAGCCCAGAGCGGCCGCGAGGCCCCAGTTGAGCGAGCTGGAGATATGATAGGCGATCCGGTTCGAGATGAAGGTGCCCGAGGTGCCGCCGACCAGTTCCGGCGTGATGTAATAGCCGATGGCCAGGATGAAGACGAGGATGCAGCCCGCGCCGATCCCCGGCACCGATTGCGGGAAGTAAACCCGCCAGAACGCGGTCCAGTTGGTGGCACCAAGGCTCTTTGCGGCCCGCACGTAGGAGGGCGGGATGGTCTTCATCACCGAGTAAAGCGGCAGGATCATGAAGGGCAGCAGGATATGCGTCATCGCGATGATGGTGCCGGTCTGGTTGTTGATCAGGATCAGCCGCCCGCTGTTCGACACGATCCCCAGCCAGACGAGGATGTCGTTGATCACGCCCTGCTGCTGCAGCAACACCTTCCAGGCCGAGGTCCTGACCAGAAGCGAGGTCCAGAACGGCAAGAGCACAAGGATCATCAGCAGGTTCGAGGTCCTGAGCGGCAGGTTCGACAGCAGATAGGCGATCGGATAGCCCAGAAGCACGCAGGACCCCATGATCATCAGGCTCATGAACAGCGTCCGCTCGAACAGCATGATGTAGATCTGCCGGTCCTCGGGCTGGGCCGCGACCCCGTCCGGCGTCAGTTGCAGATCGACGGCGTTCAGGAAATAGCCCGGCGTATAGGCAGACGAGAAGGTCTTGATGGTGCCCCAGACCCCCGGATCGCCCCAGTCCTTGTCGGCCTCGAGATAGAGATCGGCAAGGTTGACCGTCTCGAACCCCTCGACCGCGTCATGGGCGGCATCCAGCATCGCCTCGGCCTCGGGGCCGAGCTGGGCGATGGCGCCCGGTCCGACGTGCAGAAGATCGCGGTAAAGCGCCAGATAGACCGGCGCCCAGGGATCCTCGGCGGCCGGATCGTCGCCATCCTCGACCTGCGCGATGCGGGCGAATTCGCCATAGGCGCTGGCGGTCTCGGGCAGCACGTCCGCCACTCCGTCGCGCAGCCGGAACAGCGGCTGGGCCTGGGTGAACTTGCGCCGCGCGGCCTTGGCGGCCTCGCCCGCCGCGGTCCAGGCCCGGTATTCGGCGACCCAGTCCGGGTCGGCCATCAGCGCGATCCAGGTGGCGGGCTCTTCCCAGGCGGGATCGACGGCGGCGAACTGGTCGCGATAGGTCTCGCCGAAATCATCGACCCGGCGGCCCGCCTTGCGGAACAGCGACGAAACCCCGGTATATTCATAGTTCAGCCGCGTCCCCAGCCGGGTGTGCAGCTTGCGCTCGCTGGCGGCGGTCAGGTCGTAGGTGAAGGCCGCCAGCACCGCCTCGGAGGGCATGGTGCCGCTGTCGGGGTCGTAATCCTGGATCGCACGGGCGGTGCGCGGCAGGGTCTCGGCCACGATCTGGTTCTCGACCGACCGGAACAGCATGTCGGCGATGGGCGCGATGAAGGTCACGAGGATGAAGATCAGCAGCGGCGCGATCAGCATCAGCGCGCGCAGCTTCTGTGCCCTCAGCGCGCGGCGCAGGCTGCGCTTGAGCGGCAGGCCGTCGGCGGCCAGGACCGGGCCCGTGTCCGTGCCTGCGGGGGCGGTGGCAGTTTCCGTCATGCCACGCCCTCGACCAGAACGATGTCGCTGAAGGCGGTGGCGTGGCGGATGCGCGCGACCTCCTGGTATTCGGGCGAATGGAAGGCGCGTTTCGCGGTTTCGAAATCGGGGAACTCGATCACCACATGGCGGTCCTTCATCGGGCCTTCGGGCGCTTCCGAGGCGCCGCCGCGGACGATGAACCGCCCGCCGAAGCCTTCGAGAATCGGCGTGTCGCGGTCGACATACTCGCGGTAGGCCTCCGGATCGGTCACGGTGATATGGGCGATGATATACCCCTTGGGCATCTCGCGCGTCCCCCTGGTCTTGTGCTGGGGCCGAGGCGCGCGCCGCCTGGGGCGCGCGCCGTGGCCGGGATGTCGGGGGCGGCGCGCCTCCCGAAGGGCACGCCGCCTTGCGGTCTTAGCGGGCGAGCCAGGCCTGGAACTTGGCCTCGACGTCGTCCTGGTTGTCGGCCCACCATTCGATGTTGTTCACCAGATAGTTCTTCTGGTTCGCGGGGTTGGTGGGCATGAACGGCGCCATCTCGATGCCCAGCTCGGCATGGGTCGACACCAGCGGCTGCGACGAGGCGCGCGACGGGCCGTAGGAGATATACTTGGCCTGATCGGCCAGGCGCTGGGTGTCGGTCGCGAAATGCAGGAAGTGCATCACCCGGTTCAGCCGGTCCTCGGGCAGATCGGCGGGGATGATCCAGCCGTCATAGTCGAAGACCTGCCAGTCCCACAGCATCTTCACGGGTTGCTTCTGTTCCACGATCAGGCTGAACAGGCGGCCATTGTAGGTCGAGCCCATGACCACCTCGCCATCGGCCAGGCGCTGGGGCGTTTCGGCGCCGGCCGACCACCAGATCACGTCATCCTTGATGGTGTCGAGCTTGGCCAGCGCGCGGTCGACGCCCTCGGGCGTGTCGAGCACATCGTAAAGGTCGTCCTTCTCGACGCCGTCGCACAGCAACGCCCATTCGAGGTTCTTCTTCGGGCGCTTTTCGAGGCTGCGCTTGCCCGGGAAGGTCTCTGTATCGAACAGCGCGCAGAGCCCCTCGGGCTCCTTGCCGTTCCAGGCCGCGACATCGGTACGGTAGCCGAAGGTGGTCGAGAACACGATCTGCGGCACGAAACAGTCATTGATGACGCTGTCGCCGAAATCCTTGGTCGCCGGGGTGCCGTCGGGCGCGGCCGCCAGCATCTCGTCAAGATCCACTTCCATCGCCAGGCCCTCGTCGCAGAGCCGCTGGCTGTCGGGGCCCTCGACATCGACCAGATCCCAGGTGATGTTGCCCGCCTCGTTCATGGCGCGCAGCTTGGCCACCGCCTCGTTCGAGCTTTCGTCCCAGGTGAAGCCGGTGCCGGTCATCTCGGCATAGGGCTCGGAATAGGCCTTCTGCTGGCTGGTTTGGTAGGCGCCGCCCCAGGAGACGACAGTGAGGCCGTCGGCACAGCCCTCGCAGGGCGGCAGGTCCTCGGCAAGGGCAAACCCGGCGGGCAGTGCCGCCAGAGCGGTTGCGGAAAGAAGATGTCGGATCGTCATTGCGATCTCCCTGCTGACTTGGCCCGGATCCGTGTTGCTCCGGCCATCGCCCCCGGGCGAGGCGCGACCGGAAGCTGTCAGGGCGCGTCCAGCGCGCGGCAATCCTCGGGCAGCCAGCCGATCTCGATATGTTCGCCGGGCCTCAGCCGACGCTGGTCGGGGGCGTTGCGGGTCTTGATGACAAAATCGTCGTTGCCCGCGACCCGAAGCCGGGTCCGGTAAATGTCGCCCATATAGATGAATTCCAGCACCTCGGCATGGATCAGATGCGCCCCGGGCGCGAGCCGGCGCTTGTCGATCTCGACCCGCTCGGGCCGGATCGAGACCAGCGTGCGGTCGCCGCGGTTCCTGACGTTGACCGGGATCGCGTCGATCACCTCGCCATCGTCCAGCTCGACCAGCGCGGTGCCGTTGATCTCCTTGACGCGGCCAAGCAGCGTGTTGTTCTCGCCGATGAACTGGGCGACGAAACTGTTCACGGGCTTTTCGTAAAGCTCGTCGGGCCGGGCCAGCTGCTGGATGCGGCCGTCGTTGAAGACCGCGACCCGGTCGGACATGGTCAGCGCCTCGGTCTGGTCATGGGTCACATAGACCGTGGTGATCCCCAGATTATGCGCGAGCCGCGTGATCTCGAACTGCATGTGCTCACGCAGCTGCTTGTCGAGCGCGCCCAGCGGCTCGTCCATCAGGACCAGCTCGGGCTCGAAGACCAGCGCGCGCGCCAGCGCGATCCGCTGTTGCTGACCGCCCGACAGCTGCGCCGGGCGGCGGCCGCCGAAGGCGCCCATCTGCACCATCTCCAGCGCCCGCTGCACCTTCGCCTCGCGGTCCGCGCGGCCGATCTTGCGCACCTCCAGCGGGAAGGCCAGGTTCTCGGCCACCGTCATGTGCGGGAAAAGCGCGTAGTTCTGGAACACCATGCCGATCCCGCGCTTGTGCGGCGGGATGTTGTTGATCGGCTTGCCGTCCAGAAGGATGTCGCCATGGGTCGCGGTCTCGAACCCGGCCAGCATCATCAGACAGGTGGTCTTGCCCGACCCCGAGGGCCCGAGCATGGTCAGGAACTCGCCCTTGCCGATGGAGAGATTGAGGTCTTTGACGACGAGAGTTTCCCCGTCATAGCTCTTCTGCACGCGGTCGAAGACCACGAAACCGTCGCTTGTTCCGGTCAACCGGTATCCCCTGTCTTCTGGCGCCCCCTTTTTGGGGCCGCTCTTCTTGTCGGCTCTGCGTCCGTTGCCCAAAAAGGTATCATCTGAACCCGTAAGTGCAACGCAGAACTTGAAGGCTGCGTGAAACGATCCGGCCCGTCCCCATCCCGACCGCGTCCGCAGGCCCCCCGGCCAAGGCCGACGGACCCCTTTCTCTTAGCCGAGCCCCGCGAGCCCACCATCCCCGCCCTGACGCCCGGCCGCGGGGGCGCTGACATCTGCCGCATCTTTGGGCAGATGTGGCCGTCGCTGCCCGGCGGCCGGGCAGCCGATGCGCCGCTGAGAGGTCGCACCTCGGCGACGGCCGCCCCGCGCGCGGGCCTTTCCCCAAAAAGGCTGCGATCTGGCAAGGCAGGTCGGAACGGCGGGCAGCAACCCGGGCGTCCCTATTCCCTGGACAATAGCGTCACGCCGTCGGGATCGACCCGGAAGGTCAGACTGCACGCCCCCGAGGCCCCGACGCGTCCGCAGGCACTGCCATGCACTTCGACGCGCAGCACCCCCGGGCTTGGCACCTCGAACCCGTACATCGTATCGCCGTAGATCGGACGATAGCCCCCGCCCGCAACCCCCAGGTAGATCTGCTGCGAACAGCCGCCCGAGCCGCAATACATCGAGCTCGCGCTCGAACACCGGACCGCTCCGAAATCGACGGCAAGATCCATGGGCGCGACGCCGTCGATATCGACCGGCCGGGCCATCGGCTGCTCTAGCGTGACGGTGCCGCCGATGTCGGCGCAATCGCGCTGCACCTGCGCCAGCGCGGCCCCGGCGGGGTCCGCCACGGGCGCAGGCAGCGGCATCGGGCAGACCGACAGCGCATGGTCGATGGCCTGGGACGACCCCCGCAGCGAGCCCTGAAGCGTCAGTCCCGCAGCGCCCCCCTCGAAGTCCAGCGCGAAGCGGCTGCCCCGGCGCAGCGGTTCCGCGATGGCCTCGATGCCCTGCCGGGTCTCGCCAGCGAAGAAGAGATCGTCATGGCCCTCCTGTCGCTGGAACGCGGCAAAGGAGATGACGCGCCCATCGACAGTCAGCATCGCATCGGTCAGCCCGGACCGCGTGAGCGTGCGGGAGACGACATAAAGATCGATCGGCTGCCCGGCGCGGCATCCGAAAAGGATGCAGGAGCTTTCGCCCCAGGGGTGATCCTCGCAGACCACGGCACCGTCGAACTCGCCGCCGGTGCCGGTCAGCGGCATCCACATCTGGGCCTCGACCGAGGCCGCGTGCAGCAGGCCTGCCGCCAGAAGGATCAGAAACCGCCTCATGCCGCCCGACTTCCTTGCGCCGCCAAAGCCTAGGGGGCGGGGTGCGGCGGATCAAGTGCGCGGGTGCGCCCGGGGATCATGCCGACGGGCCGTCCTCGCGGCGGCGTGGCGCAGATCGCGGTCCGGACGACACCGGGCGAGGTCCGAGCCGAGCGGAACCACCGGAACGGCCCGGTCGGGATCGGCATATTGCCCGGGGACCGTGAGGCGCCAAAGCGTGAACCCCCTGCGGTCAGGCTGTGCCGATGCCCGGCTGCGCATCGGGGGACTGGCGGGGGGGAGGATTACTGACAAACGCAGGTCCAAGCCTTTGATCTTGCCTGGACTATGGTGCGGTCGAGATACAGCGAAATAGGTGTGCTATGGGTTGCTCTGGGCGCTGGGACTCCATAAAATAACAATACCTTAGCCCATAAATTCTGTCAGCGGCGATCAGCAAAAAGCAGGGAAGCGCGATGCAGACTGGGGGACTGGCTGGGGGACTGACCGGAGGACCGAATGGCAAACCTCACGACGCGGGGCATCAAGGCAGCGTGTGCCGGGAAACATGACGATGGAAGCGGGCTCAGGCTTGTGAAGGCATCGCCCACTTCCGGAAAGTGGGTCTTCCGATACAGCCATCTCGGCAAGCGGCGGGAAATGGGCCTCGGGTCCTGGCCGGAAGTCGGGTTGGCGACCGCTCGAAAAGAGCGCGATAGATGGGCGGCTGAACTGCGCTCCGGCAAAGACCCCATCGACCTCCGCGACGCGCTGCGGCGCGCCGAAAGGGAGGCACGCGACAAACACGACCCTACCTTCGCCGAACTCGCCCAAATGGTCTTTGAGGCCAAGAAAGCTGAACTTCGTGGCGACGGCGACCGCGGCAGATGGTTCTCGCCGTTGCGCGTTCACGTGATCCCGAAGATCGGACGGATTTGCATATCGCAATTGACGGCTCAGGACATCCGCGATGCGATGTCTTCGATCTGGCAAACCAAACCCCCAACCGCGGAGAAGGCCTGGCAGAGGACGCGCCTCGTTCTCCGGGAAGGGAAGCTGATGGGGTTCGAGTGCGATCCATTTACAGCGGACGCCGCGCAGCGCCTGCTCGGAACCGTGTCGCACACCACCCAGCATATCCACGCGACGCCTTGGCAGGACATGCCTGCGCTATATGCCCGGCTAGATAGCGGATCGCCCGCCCATGAGTGCCTGCGTTTCATGATGCTCACCTTGGTCAGGTACATGGGCTGCGCCGGAGCACGGGCGAACGAGGTCGATGGCGATGTCTGGACGGTCCCGGCCGAACGGGTGAAAGGTCAAGAGGGACGCGCAAAGGACTTTCGCGTGCCCCTGCCGGTCACCGCCCGCAAGATCGTTGACGACGGAAAAGAAGTTTGGGGCGATCTGCTATTCCCCGGCCGCTCAGGGGCCCCAATTACGTCACGCGCGATTGAAAAAGCGCTGGATTCCATCGGCGAGGCAGGACGCCCACATGGGTTTCGTGCCAGTTTTCGCACTTGGGTCCAGGACACCGATGCCTGCGACTACGACGTCGCCGAGACGATACTCGGCCATACGGTCGGCAACCGCGTCGAGCGGACCTATGCTCGATCCGATCTATTGGAACGCAGACGCCCAGTCATGGATTCGTGGGAACGGCATGTGACCGGCTGCGCAGACAATGTCGTCAAGATCAAAGCCGGTTGATTGCGCTTCGCCACCGGTCCGGCGGGACGCGGCGCACGGCCGCCCTCCCCGCGCAAACTGACCAGGGACGCTCGCTGCCGATAGCAGACGTTCGTGTTGAGGGCGGTCAAGAACCGCAGGCACCCCTAACAGGCCGCTGAAAAACTCCCACATCGACGCCGTTGGAGGAACATGATTCACCGACACCACGGCATAGGTGGAGATGGCAATGCGTGGATCGGACGAGGCGACGGGATCGCTGTTCAGCTACGTCGACCTTGAGGAGCGCGTCCCGGCACGGCCTCCGCTGCGCAAGATCCGGGCTGTCGTCAACGATGCGCTCCGGTCGCTGGATAGCGATTTCGACCGCCTGTATGCTGGGGATGGCCGCCCCTCGATCGCGCCGGAACGGCTGATCCGAGCCAGCCTGCTGCAGATCCTCTACTCGATCCGATCCGAGCGGCAGCTCATGGAGCAGATGGATTACAATCTGCTTTTCCGCTGGTTCGTGGGCTTGGGCATCAACGATGCGGTCTGGGTCCCGACCGTGTTCACGAAGAACCGCGACCGGCTGCTGACAACGGAGATGTCGCGCAAGATCATGGCAGCGATCCTGGCGCATCGCGAGGTGGCGCCGCTGCTGTCAGACGATCACTTCTCGGTCGATGGCACCCTGGTGAAGGCCTGGGCGTCGGTGAAGAGCTTCCAGCCGAGGGAAAGGGCGACGTCTGTCGGAGGCGAGGATCCGGGCGGTCCGCCGGACACCAGCGTGTCGACAGCATCCCCCATGACCAAGCCACCGCCGAGCCTGACCAGATGCCCCGTCCCACACGCCGCGA
This sequence comes from Rhodovulum viride, assembly GCF_003265965.1. NCBI lineage: Bacteria > Pseudomonadati > Pseudomonadota > Alphaproteobacteria > Rhodobacterales > Paracoccaceae > Rhodovulum > Rhodovulum viride. The sequence continues at coordinate 78,964 of NZ_MUAV01000020.1, forward strand.
CCGCAACGCCGAAGTCGACTTCCGTGACGAGCGGCGTTCCAACGCGACCCATGCCTCGACGACCGATCCGGAGGCGCGGCTGTTCAAGAAGTCACCCGGCACCGGAGCGATGCTGTGCTTCATGGGGCATAGCCTGATGGAGAACCGCTCGGGCCTCATCGTGCAGGCCGAGCTGACGCGTGCCGACGGCCGCGCCGAACGAAAGGCCGCGATCGACATGCTTCACCGCCATTCGCCCGGATCGACCCGGCGCATGACGCTGACGGCAGACCGCGGCTACGACAGCGCGGACTTCGTCGCCGAGCTGCGCCAGATGGTCGTCACGCCGCATGTCGCCCGGAAGTCCCGGCACTCCGCCATCGACGGCCGAACCACCCGGCACCCCGGCTATGCCAAGTCGCAGCGGCGCCGGAAGAAGATCGAGGAACCCTTCGGCTGGGTGAAGACGGTCGGCGGCATGGCCCAGACCCTCTATCGCGGCATCGAGAGGGTTCGAGCCCGCTTCACTTGGCGATGGCGGCCTGCAACCTCGCGAGGCTGCCGAAACTTCTCGCAGCCTGAGCCGGAAAGCCCCCACTCGGAATGCGCGCCTCGCACAAAAGGCGGCACCGAGCCCTGCTCGAGGGAAACCGTTCCGCGCAGCAGACTTTTTCAGCGGCCTGCTAAGGCTGCCGGTCGAACCCGATGTGCCTTAGGCGGCGCCTCTAACTGTGGCTTCTCGGACCGAAAATCAACTAAAAATTTAGCAGAACTCGTTCCTGATCATGGCAATCCTGCCTCAGGTTGGGCCAAGAAGGTGTCTGCAACACATAGGAATACTCATCATGCCTATCTATCTCAACGCGATAGCATTGCAATTCTATAAGGGCATCGGCCCCGAGATACAGTATGTTGCACCGTTCTCCGAGATGAATTTCTTTATAGGAGCCAACAACTCTGGCAAGTCAATCATCCTTAACTTCATCAGTCAACATCTTCCCTTCCGTGAAGGCGCCGCAACGTCGAACTCTGTGAGCTCAAATGCAGATATCTATCGGGGATCAACTACAGGTAACTATATGGCGGCTGTTGGAGTGCCCACTGCCGTCACGATTTCTCATTTAGAAAGAGAGTTATTGAAAGCTCCCATTCGCCAAACCAATCACCTGGAGACGGCCAAAGCGATCATGCGTCGCCTGTGCCTTCATGATCATCTATGGATTACGCCGAGCAACCGTAACTACGCAGGTGATTTCCTGCACCAACCAGACATCGAAGACGCGGCCACTTGGGTGAATGAACAAGCTTGGTATGAATTATGGCGCGCCATTACTGGGCAAGATGGCGGCGGTTTAAAAAGATATTGGATTCCGGAAACACTGACCACTATCGGAAAGTTTATTGACGCAAGCCTTCCAGAAAGCATGTTGATACCGGCCAAGCGACAACTTGGCACGAAAGATGAGGCATTTGATGACCTCACCGGAAAGGGGCTCATTAATCATCTTGCAGAGCTGCAAAATCCTGACCACCATGAAAGAGAAAGGAGAAAGACCTTCGATCATATCAATGAGTTTATTCGTGAGGTCACAGGCAAACCGGACGCTGAGCTGGAGGTGCCAAGCGGAAGACAGCACCTCTTGGTCCACATGGATAACAAGGTGCTCCCCCTTTCTTCGCTAGGTACTGGCATTCACGAGGTGATCTTGATCGCAGCGTTTTGCACGATCCACCAGGAACGGATAATGTGCATCGAAGAACCGGAGATACATCTACACCCCGTCTTGCAGCGCAAGTTGGTCAGGTATCTCAAGGAGCACACGACCAACCAATACTTCATTGCGACGCACTCTGCGGCCTTTATCGACACGCCAGGAGCATCGGTGTTTCACGTACACAACGATGGCAGCCAGACCTACATCAAAAGCGCCATCCTAAAGTCGGATCAGCGCCGCGTAGTCGATGAACTCGGATACCGTGCATCGGATATCGTTCAGGCCAACGCCGTCGTTTGGGTTGAGGGGCCATCAGATCGCATTTACATCCGTCATTGGTTGCAAGACATAGCGCCGGAAATGATCGAGGGCATACACTACAGCATCCTGTTCTACGGTGGAGGTTTGATCAAACACCTCAGCGCGGATGACGATGCGGTAGATGCCTTTATCAGGCTGCGGCAACTAAACCGAAATCTCGCTATTGTGATTGACAGCGATAAGAGCAGCCCAAAGGCTCCGCTTAAGCCTGCTGCCCAGCGTCTTCTGGATGAGATGAGGGACAGCGAGTGTGTCGTGTGGATAACGAAAGGCCGGGAAATCGAAAACTACGTGGACCCGGCTGTGCTACAGGACGCCTTTAAAGCCTGTCATCCGACCATTTATCGGAACCCGGACAAGGTCGGCCAATATGATCACGCATTCTATTTTGTCAGAAAAAATGTGAGAAAGCCTGAGGACAAGGTTTACACCAAGGGAGACAAAGTCGGCGCGGCTTTGCGCGTGTGTGAGAAGCCCGCCGACTTAAGCATGCTCGATTTGAAAGCCCGTATCGGAGAGTTGGCTGCGATGATCCGCCGCGCGAACGGTGTGTCCTGAATGATCCGCCCTTCCAAGGCGGCGCGCAGACTGGCGGCTAGGTGCGCTTCGCGGTCGGTCGTCCAGAGCGCCCCGAACGGCCGTTCCCCGCCCAGACCTTCGAGATCCGGCCGACTCGGCGTTGCGCCGCGGCGAAGATCTGGTTCGGGGAGGCTCGGCCGATGTCTGGGAGCGGGGCCGAATGCCGGGGCCCCGCCCCCACCGACCTCGTCGCTTCTCTGCCGATAGCCGACGTTGAGCGCCCTGCGCCTGCCGCCTCCTGAATCAAGAAAGTGGCCATTCATCGTGGGTTGCAGTGCGCCCTGAAGGGGCCAAGGTCCCGCCATCGATACCGTTACGTCATTCGCAAGCCAAATAGATTAAATGGACATATCACACTCTGACGTCCAGCGGATTGGTGATTGCAATGTGGATCATCTGGAAATCCGAGCTTTCAAATTCAATCCCAAGATCCAAGTTAATTTTGTCCTCAGGTATTGTCAGAATCGTCCCCTCGGCAGTTTCGACAAAATTCCGGAGATCAGCCGTTTCTCTTTCCCGCTGCGCTAGTAGCTCTGTCGTGTTGTATCCCGCGCCGGAGCCAGCAACCGCAATGGCGGCAGCGTTTTCATAATCCTCAATTCGAACCGAGCCTCCCGAATGGCGCACGATCAAATCGTTGCCATCCTTTTCAAAACTGAAGTCAGTATCGTCGGTCTGGATCACCAGTTCCGCACCTTGGGACACACGAACCACATCGTTCCCCGAGCCGGCCCCGACACGCAATCCAACCGTGCCACCCCCAATCGAGATAACATCATCGCCCGTCCCCCCGTCTATTGAGATGACCTCTTGAACGGAGACTGAAATGGTGTCATTGCCGGACCCGCCGAGGACATCGGAAGAATAGCTCGTCGTGGCCATTCTCATCCTGTCCTCGAGGTTCTCGGGCCGAGTGTATTCAATTCCGCCTAGCATGAGTGATCCATTGACAAGATTGTGTAGGACCGACATGCCGATGGTTGCATCGACAGCGATCACATCATTGCCGTCTTCTGCATAAATGCCCGAGACGACACCACCCTGTAGCGAAATGGCGTCTGCGCCTTTACCCGCGTAAACATTTTGGATAGAAGCGGCCTGAATGGCTATGGCATCGTTGCCGCCGCCTGTATAAATACTGGCAGCGCGCCGCGCCTGTATGGCCACGGCATCGTTGCTTTCGCTCGCCGCAACGTACCGTGGATAGCTGGAGCCGTCCGATCTCACAGAGAATTCGTAACCTGCGCCTCGCTCTGTATAGACGCTGTAAACGGAGTCCGCCTTGATCGCGATTGCGTCATGACCACCGCCAGTGGAAATACTCTCGGCTGTGTTGGCCTGAATTGACAGGACGTTGCCGCCGCCTCCAAGGTAGATGGATTCCGCCTTTCCGGTTGTGAAGATGCTGACGGCATTGCTTTCGCCACTGGAAAACAGAAAAATGATCCGCTGACCCTCCGACAAGGGCCCTGACCCCAGCCTTTGCAGGGCTATGGACATTTTTTCGGCGCGGGCGTTCAGCCGAATGACCTCGCGTTGCGTGGCTTCCCGTCGGCTTTGGTCGGCGGCTGTCCCAGGCCGGGATTCTGACAACTCTGCCACGGCGTCGAGCTTTGATCTTCGCAAACTGCTTTCAGCATTGAAGATAGCGTTGATGTCATAGCGGCTTGTTTCACCTGACTGGTCTACGGTTGCCCCGTCAGATTGCTCGGTGGCCTCCCATGCGGCAGCCTGTGCGCCCGACGATCCGGCCTGAGCGGTCAACAAGGAAAGTGCCATTTGCGCACCAGATGTGTTGTTGGAAATCATCGACATAGCAAAATCCCCCCGGGAAATGGTCAAATCCTCTTCGGCGACAATTTTCGAAAGTCGTGAACTTTTCCTTAACACTGTCGGCCTGAATTATTCGCCTTTTAGGCTTTTACGCGTTCCTTCACGACATCTGATTGACCGAGGCGGCTGTGAATCAGCCAAATTCTAAAATCCGGACCTTGCGGAACTATCCGCGGGGGATGAGGCCGCCACGGCACTTGAACCTGCGCGCAGCGTTATAAGAGCGGAGGGAGCAGGCGATAGTCCGGGGGGTGTCCCTTAAGCAAGCAGAAACCCTTGAAATGGAAGAGAAACTGGTCGGGGCCTTCGCTGTGGAAGCGTAGGGCAGTCAGCGCCGATTGAATATGATCAGGCCGTTGGAGAGCCCATTCGCTTCACGGATCATTCAGAAACGCCTCTGCATGGAATAAGTGGTGTTCTTGTTCCCGGACCACTCGGCAAAACGCCCGACTTCCGGTCCTATGGCCCCAAATCTCTGCGGCGCCGCGAAGGTCCGCTCTTCGGATTCTGGGGCGATACACGGCGTCAGTCCCGAACGTCCGATGTCCGCCCTTCACGCCCCGCACACCCGCCTGGCCAGCGCGACCAGATCCCCGCTCGTCCGGGCTGCCAGGATCGCCCCTACCGCCGCAGCGCCCGCACCACCCCGATAGCTGCGGCCCCACCGAAATAGAACGTCACGATCCGCAGCTGCAGGTCCAGCAGGTCGGCAGACAGCGCGTCGGTGGCGTCGAGGCCCAGAACCTTGTCCCAGATCAGCAGCTTGGCGTTGTAGAGGATGAACGGCGCCGCCCAGG
>NZ_MUAV01000207.1:0-387 GCF_003265965.1 Rhodovulum viride
CGCGCCCGCCCGCCTTGTTCCACCAGGTCAGGGCCTCGCAGGCGCCCGGCACGTCTCCCTCATTCAGGCGCCGGGTCGCGGTGGATCGGCCCGCCGCGGCCACGCCGACGTTGAAGGCAAGGCTGGTAAAGGCGGCGTCGCGGGGCGGCGGCAGGCGCCGGGCGCGCGTCTCGGCCGAGAAGTGGGGCAGAAGCCGGGCGCGGTACTCGAGCACTTCGGCGCGCAGCAGGGCCTCGCAGTCCGCATCCGACAGAACCATGTCCGGCCGCGCGGTGCGCGTGTGGCCGTAGCAGATCGTCCAGACGCCCACGAGGTCTTGGTAGGCCGCGTTGCGCTTGCCTTCCCATTTCGCGATCAGCGGCACGGCCAGCGCCAGCGCGCGGGCCT
>NZ_MUAV01000208.1:0-386 GCF_003265965.1 Rhodovulum viride
AAGACCCGCGACGAGATCACGCTGAACCGGATCCAGCCGGTGACCGCGGGGCTGATCCTCTATGGCGAACGGACCTTGGGCGGCACCATCACCGCCCGCTCGACCACCAGCTTCGACGGCAAGCCGCATCTGCGCTACCATTCCGCCATGCCGCTCGCCTGTCACCAGATCGACGGCGCGGTCGAGATCTGGCTGGGCGAGACCAGGGTCTGGACCGAGGCGCAATACCTCAAGGACGCGGCCCAAGGCACGGGCGATCCCTATCTCTGGGGCCAGATCGACAGCGACTACAAGGGCCGCATCCACCTCAAGGTGCATGACGGGGCCGAGGATCAGGCGGCCGATCCGCTGTATGCCGCGGCGGCCTCGGAATGGACGGCCGATCA
>NZ_MUAV01000209.1:0-373 GCF_003265965.1 Rhodovulum viride
TGTATGGGAAGCCCGATGCGCCAGAGTTGTTTCTGAAACATGGCAAAGGTAGCGTTGCCAATGATGTTACAGATGAGATGGTCAGACTAAACTGGCTGACGGAATTTATGCCTCTTCCGACCATCAAGCATTTTATCCGTACTCCTGATGATGCATGGTTACTCACCACTGCGATCCCCGGGAAAACAGCATTCCAGGTATTAGAAGAATATCCTGATTCAGGTGAAAATATTGTTGATGCGCTGGCAGTGTTCCTGCGCCGGTTGCATTCGATTCCTGTTTGTAATTGTCCTTTTAACAGCGATCGCGTATTTCGTCTCGCTCAGGCGCAATCACGAATGAATAACGGTTTGGTTGATGCGAGTGATTTTGA
>NZ_MUAV01000210.1:0-373 GCF_003265965.1 Rhodovulum viride
ATTTCCATGGTAGATTACATTATTATCCACCATTTGTTATGAAGAGTTGTCAAAATAATCTTGAAAAAATCAAACCTACCATGAATAAAAACTCCAAGAAATTTAGACGTGATTTACAACATCATATTCAAAAACATTTAATTAAAGATTTAGAAAAATGTTGTGGTTACGAATTGAATTTTGGTAAAGGAGAAGTTGTTGAGACTGATAATAAAGTTACTTGGAAATTTAAAGACGAAACTGATCATGGTTTTAGTAAAGAAGAAGAAGATATGTATGATAGACATTGGAGATTGGAATTGGATGTTTCTTGTACAAATGAATCAGCTATGGTTGATGTCGAATATAAATCCATTCCAATGTAAACAGTATG
>NZ_MUAV01000211.1:0-371 GCF_003265965.1 Rhodovulum viride
TACCGCGCCCCCACCGGCAATGACCGCGATCCGGCCGCGTCCGACGAGGACGGCGAGGGCGAAGGGGACGGCGAGGACTCCGGCATCTGAGCATCGGTGCCCCGCCCCGCGCGGGCGGGCATTCCGAACGCCAGCGGAAAGGAAGTGACGATGTTGACGGCGCGCACCATGACGGAGCTGAAGATGAAGATACGGCAGGCAATGGGCTGGCCGGATCGCCGGAGTTGGACAGCGGACGAACGCGCAGAGTCGCAGGCCCGGTTCCGCATCGAGGCAGATCACCGGCGCGGCGTCTTCACCGCGGCCGAAAAACATAAACTCGACTGACCACGGTGTCCCGCCCCGTGCGGGCGGGCATCCCATGCCCAGAA
>NZ_MUAV01000212.1:0-371 GCF_003265965.1 Rhodovulum viride
TATGCAAAAGTCCTTCCAGAATTTGCGCGACCCGCAGGAGCGGGAGCGGAAGTGGTTCGCCTCGCTTCTGTGGCGGTCTTTCCCCGAAGCGACCAGCGAGGCCGAGCTGGCCGATCTGGTGGCCGAGGCGCTGACCACGGCGCAGCGGCCGGTGAACCCGCGCACGGTGCGGAACTGGCTGCGGTCCGAGAACGCGCCGGGGCTGCATTACGTCCTGGCGGTGCTGGCGCTTGCGGGCGCCGAGACCGTCTTCGAACTCTTCGACCCGGAGCAAACGGCATGACACTGGCAATTCGGATCTACTGGCGCGTCGCCGGACGCTTCAACCAGCTGCGCGCGGGCCGGGCCCGCGCCGCGGCCCGCGTCTTCGA
>NZ_MUAV01000213.1:0-369 GCF_003265965.1 Rhodovulum viride
CCAGCCCGCCTGGGGGGCCGATGCCGCCAGCTGGCGCATGGCGCCCTCCGCGCGGACCAGCTGCTTGAACACCTCGTCTGTCTCAAGCTTCGTGCCCTCCATCAGCGACAGGATGCGGGCCATGGCATCGGCCTGTGCATCGAAGGTCTTGGCCGCTGCCAGCTGGTCGAACGCGATCTTCAGCTGCTGGGCCGCGCCAAGCGTCAGGCCGAACTCTTCCCTCAGCTTTTCGACCGGCGCGAACTGGTAGTCGGCGCGCGTGACAAGATCCGAGATCCGTTCCAGTTCGTCCGCAAAGCCCTCTGCCGCGGCATCGGCATCGCGCACGGCATCGGCGATCGCCACCTGTTTCTGCCGCTCGATCAGGGT
>NZ_MUAV01000214.1:0-364 GCF_003265965.1 Rhodovulum viride
CAGGCCGATGAGGCGGTCGGCCGCTGGTCGGGGCCGCGGCGCCTGACCGGGACGGAACGGGCGCTGTTTCTGATCCTTTACCGCCGCGAGGGGCGGTTCGTGGCGCGCGAAAGTCTGCTGGCGGCACTCTGGCCAGACCAGCCCGAGGCGGGCGGGTCCAACCTGCTGACCGTCTACCTGTCGCGCCTGCGCTCCAAGCTGCGCGGGCTGATCGAGATCGACTGCGATCCGTGGTCCGGCTGGACGCTGCGCCGGATGCCGGATGTCGTTTTTCCCTGGGAGGATGCCTGATGGCCCTTTCGCGTTTCCCCGCCGCCATGCCGCGCGCGGCCGAGGCGGTGATCGCCGCCGCCGATGCGCTGCG
>NZ_MUAV01000215.1:0-363 GCF_003265965.1 Rhodovulum viride
AACTCTTTCTAATTCATCCTTCTTCTTGATAGCGTAAGAAGTAGAAGAACCTTTAGCAGCGTTGATCAATTCTTCAGCTAAACATTCAGCAATAGTTTTGATGTTTCTGAAAGAAGCTTCTCTGGCACCGATAGTCAACAAGGCAATAGCTTGGTTGACTCTTCTTAATGGAGAAACATCAACAGCTTGTCTTCTGACAGTACCAGAAGAACCAATTCTGGTGGAATCTTCTCTGGCACCAGAGTTGACAATAGCATCAACAACAACTTGGATTGGGTTTTGTTCAGTTAAAACGTGAATGATTTCCAAAGCGTGTTTGACGATTCTAACGGCCTTCAATTTTTTACCATTGTTTCTCCTATT
>NZ_MUAV01000216.1:0-362 GCF_003265965.1 Rhodovulum viride
ACCTGACGGCGACCCAGCCTGGAGCGGTGGCGCCATGACCTTGGCCCGGGCCGCCTGCCAGCCGCGGCGAACGCCGCAGCGCGATCGAGTATGCCGAGTGTTTGGAGAAAATAGCGAAGCTGGTAAGATCCGCGAAATCCGGCCATGGCAACACCTATACTGAGAGCATTAAATCTCCCGGGCAGAAGGCGTTGTTCGACAACCTGGGACAAGATGAGGCCCTCGCGCGCCGGGTCGACGAGGCTGTATGAACCGCCCCGGGTTTACCGGAGAGTTTCTGGTTCAGTGATTAGGCTGCTTTTTCGGCAGCGTTCAAGCTTGTGTGGAATGCCTCCTCCGCTTCTTGCGGCGTGGTAGCCGAT
>NZ_MUAV01000021.1:0-83210 GCF_003265965.1 Rhodovulum viride
TATCGACCGTCGCGTTGAAATCGCTCCGCAGCCGCTCGTAATCCTCCGCGAACCGTTCGTCGATCCGGCTCGTCAGATCGCCGCCAGACAGCGCCTGAAGCGCGCTGGCAAGCTTCGAAACGACCGCCTGCTGTTCGGCGGCGCGGGCCTGCCGCTCTTGTTCCGCCGCGCGTTCGGCCTGCTGCATGCGCTCGCGTTCGGCCAGGCCTTCGCGGAAGACGAGGAGCGACGCGGCCATGCCCGCGATTTCTCCCCCGAAGATCCCGAAGCCCTTGACCTCGGCCAGTTCCCCGCGGGCGAGGCGGCCGGTGACGCGGACCAGCCGCGCCATCGGCCAGATGATCAGAAGCCAGGTCAGGATCGGCGCGGCAATGAAGATCGCGACGCTGCCGACCGTCACGAGCTTGAGGCGGTCCTTTGCGTCGCCTGCCTCGGCCAGGATGGCGGCGCCGATGTCGCCGACGGCGGCGATGGCGGTCGTCCCCTGTTTGCTGGCGACCGAGGCGATGTCGCGGAGGCGATCGTAGGCGTCGCGCGAGGCGTCCTCGGCCTCCCGCTGCGCGGCAAGCCAGGCGCGGCGGTTCGCCACCACGCCGGTTTCCGGGTCGGCGAAGGCGACGATTCCGTCGATCATGGTCTGGAGGCCGCTGTTCAGATAGACCCGCCCGGCCAGATCGGTCAGCGCATCGCGTGCGGCGAGGATCTGGTCTTGCGCGGCATCGGCCTCGGCCGAATCCTTGGCGGTGGCGCCGAGATAGGCAGAGGCGATCAGCGTCTTTACCGCGAGGTCGACATCGGACGCGTCGCGGATTTGCTGCACCTCGTTGCTCAGCAGCCGGTGGATGGCCTCGCGGTTGAAGACGGCGGTATCCTCGGCGCCGATCATCAACTTGAAGGTCAGGTCGTCGATGGCCGAGCTGAGCGCGATATTGCTGGCGTCGCGAAGCCGCATGACCTCTTCGGTATAGCCCGCGCGGGCCCGGAATCCGGCATTGGCCGAACTGGCAAAGGCGGCCCGGGTTTCGGTCAGGATCGGCAGGTAGTCCGGGATCGTGCCCGCCGCGTCGAGATCGGAAAGCAGCCCTTCCAGCTTGCGCAGGCTGGCCGTTGCCAGATCGCGCAGGATCGCGGCCAGCGCGGGATCTTCCTGCCGGGCCAAGGCCAGGGCGACGCCGGAAAGCAGATTGATCTCGGCCCGGGCCTGCAGGATCAGCGCTGTCGAGTTGAAGTCGGAATGGACCAGCGTGTCGAGCGTATCGGACACGCTTTCGATGGTCTGGTCGCCCGCGAGGTTCATGTCATAGACGGCATCCTCGGTCATGGTCGACAGCGCTTCCTGGATCTCGCCCACCTGCGCCCCGAATTCGGACAGCTGGTTCTGCAAGAGCGTCTGGCTCGCGAAGCGCCGCTCCAGCGCCTTCCGCATCTGTTGCGCCTTGTCGGCCAGGGCCACCAGCATCGGCAGGAAGGCCTTGCGGTCCTCCGGAGAAAGAGCGTTGACGGCCGCAAGCATATCTTTGCTTTCGCCTCCGAAATCCTTGAACCCGGTTTCGACGCCTTCGATATTGCGGGCCATCAGCATTTCCGAAAGCGAGTCGCGGATGTCCCCGGTATGCTCGATGACCGTGACGCTGTCCCGGATGCCGGGCAGGTCATCGGAGACGAGCTTGTCGATCTGCGCTGACAGCGAGTCGAAGACCATCGTCGAGATCACGATGGCGGCGGCGGTCATTGCCCCCATCAGAACGAGGGCGGACGCGAATTTCAGCGCGATACTACCGAACACCGTCGAAACGAACTTCAGCATGGCAGCCCTCCGGGGCGTGACGTGGTCCTTGTATACCGGGCGGCCGCGGGGCCGCCCGCAGGATCAGGATTTCGGCTCAAGGGCCGTCTCGGCGGCCGACCCGGCGGCCGGCCTGGAGCCCGGGGCAGGGATCTCGACGGGCTCGAACGCGCCATCGGCCGAGATCCGGGTCAGGAAGACCTGGTCGAGCCCCTGATTGTCGCCCGGGCCAAAGACAAGATGCAGGCCGCCGAGATCGATGTCTCCCAACTGATCGAGCGCGGCCAGCACCTTGGCGCGGGTCGGGAAGGGACCGGCCTTTTCAAGAGCCTTCAGCGCGACCCGCCCGGCCAGATAGCCCTCGAGCGAGACGAATTCGGGCGCGGCCTCGGCATCGACGGCTTTCAGCGCGGCCTGGTACTCGGCCACGACCGGCACCGAGCTGTCGCCCGGGAGGGGCACGACCTGGCTGACGATGATGCCTTCTCCGGCGGGGCCCAGTTCCTCGCTGAGCGCGCGCGAGCCGACGAAAGAGATGTTGACGATCTGCGGTGTGAAGCCGAGCTTGCGTCCGACGCGGACGAATTCGGCGACCGGCTTGTAGGCGGCGACCATCACCACCGCGTCGGGATTGGCCTTGCGGATGTTCAGAAGCCCGACCTTCACCGCCAGGGTGTTGCGCGTGTAGTTTGCTTCGGCGACCGGGGTCAGCCCGCGCTTTTGCAGCGCGCGGCGCACCCCTTCCAGTCCGGACTGGCCAAACCCGTCATCCTGATAAAGGACCGCGATCCGGTCCTTGCCGAGCGCATCGACCAGATAGGCGATCCAGGCTTCGGTTTCGGTGTCGTAGCTGGCGCGGATGTTGGCCACGTTGCTGACCCAGGGCGCGCGCAGGAAATCGGTCCCGGTCAGCGGGCCGATCATCGGCATCCCGGCCGCGGCCGCGACCGGCAGCGTCGCCTTGGCGGTGGGGGTGCCGACCTGGCCGACCAGAGCAAGGTAGCGGTCGTCGGCAAGCACCTTCTCGACCTCGGTGGCCGAGCGGGTGGGTTCGTAGCCGTCGTCGAAACTGTCCATCTGGATCCTGCGGCCATTCACCCCGCCGGCCCGGTTGGCTTCCTCGAAGGCGGCCAGCAGGCCGAGGCGCATGCCCTGGCCCAGTGCCCCGGCCGGCCCTTCAAGGGCCGCGACCTGGGCGAAGCGGACGACCGACCGGTCGGATCCGGAATCGGCAAGGAGAGAGGTGGCTGGCCCAAGGAGGCCCGCGGCAAGTGCGACGGCAAAGGCAAGACGCATGTCGTGTTCCGGTACCGGAGGGTTTCCAGTTCAGAGCACTAGCTGTCGCGACGTTAAGATAGGGTATGCCAGCGCTCCGGCGATCGCTGACGTTTCTCGTAAAGTTCGAGCGAAATTCAGGCGAAGCCGGGGCGCACGGGGGGTAATCCCGGGTCAACCCCGGGTATAGCCAAGCGAGGCCTGAAGAAGCTTGCGGGTGTAGGGATGCGCCGGCGTCAGCGCCCGCATTTCGTCCACGCCCATCACCTCGACGATCTCTCCGGCCTGCATCACCGCGATGCGTTCGCACACATGGGCGACCACCGCGAGATCGTGCGAGACCATCAGGAAGGTCAGCTTGTGTTCGGCCCGCAGGTCGGTCAGCAGGTTCAGGATCTCGGCCTGGACCGACACGTCAAGCGCCGAGGTGGGCTCGTCGAGGAGCAGGATCGAGGGTTCGGGGGCCAGCGCCCGGGCGATGGCCACGCGCTGGCGCTGGCCGCCCGACAGCTGGTGCGGATAGCGGAAGCGGAAGGCCGAGCCGAGGCCCACATCGTCGAGCAGCCGCACGATGCGCGGTTCGATATCGCGAAACCCGTGCAGGTGCAGGGTTTCGGACAGCACCTGATCGACCGACTGGCGCGGATGGAGCGAGGCATAGGGGTCCTGAAAGACCATCTGGACGCTCTTGTAGAAGTTGCGGTCGCGGCGGTGGCCCGAGCGGACCGGATTGCCGTTCACCGCCATCCGTCCCGACCAGTCGGGCGCGAGCCCCGTCAGCGCGCGCATGATCGTCGACTTGCCCGAGCCGCTTTCGCCGACCAGCCCGAAGCTTTCGCCATGGCCGACGCGAAAGTTCGCGTGCCGGACGGCATCGACCCGGTCGCGGCCCTCGCCGAACCAGACGCTCACATCGTCGAAGAAAAGCGCGCTCATGACGGCCTCACCGACGGGGCCTCGGCCCAGGAGGGATCGCGGCGCAGCACCTCGAGCCGCTTTTGCGGCGCATCGAGCCGGGGCAGCGAGTTCAGAAGCCCTCGCGTATAGGGGTGCTTCGCCTCGTGCAGCTTGTCGGCCTCGCAGGTCTCGACCACGCGGCCGGCATACATGATCAGCACCCGGTCGCAGAAATCGGCCACCAGGTTCAGGTCGTGGCTGATGAAGATCAGCCCCATGCCGCGATCCTGCACCAGCCGGTCCATGATCTGCAACACCTGTGCCTGAACCGAGACATCGAGCGCCGAGGTCGGTTCGTCCGCGATCAGCAGTTCGGGGTCGGGGATCAGCATCATCGCGATCATGATCCGCTGGCCCATGCCGCCCGACAGCTCATGGGGATGGGCGCGCATCACCCGTTCCGGGTCGCGGATCGAGACGGCCTCCAGCATGTCGAGCGCGCGCTCGCGTGCCTCGGACCGGCTGCCCTTCTTGTGGACGCGCCAGGCCTCGATCAGCTGATCGCCCACGCTCATCACCGGGTTCAGCGAGAATTTCGGGTCCTGCATCACCATCGAGATCCGCTCGCCGCGCACCTGGCGCATCTGGGCCTCCGATTTCTGCATCAGGTCTTCGCCATCAAGCCGGATATGCGCGGCGGTGACCTGTCCCGGCGGCCGGATCAGCCTCAGGATCGACCGGCCGGTCATCGACTTGCCCGACCCGCTTTCGCCGACGATGCCCAGCCGCTCGCGGCCAAGCGTGAACGAGACGCCGCGCACCGCGTCCAGTATCCCGGTGCGGGTCGGAAACCGGACCCAGAGGTCCTCGACTTCGAGCAGGGGGGTCATTTCTCTCCCTTCGGATCGAGCACGTCGCGCAGGCCGTCGCCCAGCAGGTTGAAGGCCAGCGACACGGTGAAGATCGCCAGCCCCGGCATGGTGGCGACCCACCAGTGATCGAGGATGAAGCGGCGGCCCTCGGAAATCATCGCACCCCATTCGGGGCTGGGCGGCTGGGCGCCGAGCCCGAGGAACCCAAGCCCGGCTGCGGCGAGGATGATCCCCGCCATGTCAAGCGTCACCCGCACGATCAGCGACGAGATGCAGAGCGGCCAGATATGCCGGGTGATGATCCGGATCGGACCGGCACCATGCAAGCGGACGGCGCTGATGAAATCGGCGTTCCGAAGGGTCAGCGTCTCGGCCCGGGCGATCCGGGCATAGGGCGGCCAGGCGGTCAGGGCGATGGCCAGCACCGCGTTCTCGATGCCTGCGCCCAGCGCGGCGACGAAAGCCAGCGCCAGCACCAGCCGCGGGAAGGCCAGGAAGATGTCGGTGATCCGCATCAGCACCATGTCGACCCAGCCGCCGAGATAGCCCGAGACGGTGCCGACGATCAGCCCCGCCAGCGGCGCGATCAGCGCGACCAGCGTGACGATGTAAAGCGTGATCCGCGAGCCGTAGATCAGCCGCGAGAGGATGTCGCGCCCCAGCGAATCCGTGCCCAGCGGATGGCCGGGCGTGCCCAGCGGCTGCAGCCGGGCGGTGAGGTCCTGATAGAACGGGTCATGCGGCGCGATCCAGGGCGCGAGCGCGGCAATCGCCAGCAGCGCGATCAGGATCGCCAGCCCGAACATCGCCATCGGGTTGCGGCGGAAGGCCAGCCAGCCGTGATAGAGGTTCGCCAGCCGGGCCTGTCCCCGCGACTGCGGCGTGTCGGTCAGAAGCCAGGCGCGAAGTCCGGTCATCTCGGTCATTTCGCCCTCGGATCGAAGACCTTGTAAAGCAGGTCGGAAAAGACGTTCAGCAGCACGAAGGCGAGCCCCACCACCACGGTGCCGCCCAGGACCGCGCTCATGTCGGCGGACAGCAGGGCGTTGGTGATGTAGGACCCGATGCCCGGCCACGAAAAGATGATCTCGGTCAGCACCGAGCCTTCCAGAAGACCGGCATAGCTGAGCGCGATCACCGTGATCAGCTGCACCCGGATGTTGCGGAAGGCATGGCCCCAGATCACCGCGCGTTCGCTCAGGCCCTTGACGCGGGCGGTGGTGACATATTCGGCCGACATCTGTTCCAGCATGAAGGAGCGGGTCATGCGGCTGATATAGGCGAGGCTGTAATAGCCCAGCAGCGAGGCCGGCAGCACGATATGGCTGAGCGCGTCGCGAAAGACCGTTCCGTCGCCCGCCAGCGCGCTGTCGATCAGGATCATGCCGGTCACGGGCTCGATCATGCCGTCATAGAAGATCGACAGCCGCCCCGGCCCGCCGACCCAGCCGAGAATGCCGTAGAAGATCAGAAGCCCCATGAGCCCGAGCCAGAAGATCGGCATCGAATAGCCCACCAGCGCCACCACGCGCGCGATCTGGTCGATCCAGGACCCGCGCCGGACGGCGGCCAGCACGCCCAGCGGCACGCCCAGCAGCACGCCCATCAGCGTGCCCAGCGTCGCCAGTTCCAGCGTCGCGGGAAAGACCCGGGCGATGTCTTCGGATACGGGCCGCGCGGTCAGCAGCGAGGTGCCGAAATCGCCCCGGAAGACGTCCTGCAGATAGAACCAGAACTGCACCAGCAGCGGCCGGTCCAGCCCGAGTTCCTGATAGACCCGGTTATAGACCTCGGGGCTGGCGCGTTCGCCGACGATCGCCAGCACCGGGTCGATGGGCATCACGCGGCCGATCAGGAAGGTGACGAACAGCAAGCCCAGCATGGTGATCGCGATCGACCCCAGCGTCACGCCCGTCCGTTTCACCCAGCGGGGAGGGAAAGGCGCGCGGGCGCGCCCTTCCTGTGCCTTGCCGGTTGCCGACACGTTACTTGGTCACTTTCCAGTAGCTGGCATCGCTGACCGCCAGCCCGGTGGTGAAGTTCTGCACATTCTCGCGCACGCCGTCCTGCTCGATGTTCTGGAACATGATGGCGAAGGGCGAGATTTCGCGGAACCTGGCCTGGATCTCGTGATACATCTCGGCGCGCTTGGCGGTGTCGCGCTCGGCCACCGCGGCCTCGGTCATCTCGGTCAGCCCGCCCGCATCCCAGGAATTGCGCCAGGCCAGAATGCCGCCATTCTGCGCCTCGTCCGAATTGTCGGGGTTATAGGCGAAGGTCGAGGCATTGGTCTGCGGGTCGGCATAGTCCGGCCCCCAGGTGCCCAGATAGACGTCCAGATCGCGGGCGCGGTACTTGGCCAGCACCTGCTTGCCGGTGCCGACCTCGATGTTCAGCTTGACCCCGGCCTGGGCAAAGGTGTTCTGCATCGACTGGGCGATCTCCAGACGCTCCTGCACATCGCGCACGCCGATGGTCAGTTCCAGCCCGTCGACCCCCGCCTCGGCCAGCAGCGCCTTGGCCTTCTCGACATCGAGCGAGAAGGGGTTGTCCTTCACGGCACCCAGATAGGACTGGGGCAGGAAGTTCTGCTGGACGGTCCACTGCCCCTTGAGGAAGCTGTTCACCATGCCGTCGTAATCGACGAGATACTTGAATGCCTCCAGCACCTCGGGCTTTGTCAGCTCGGGGATCTTCTGGTTGAACGAGGCATACATCAGGTAGCCTTTCAGCTCTTCCTGGATCTTGATGCCCTCGGCGCCGGTGATGCCCTGCACGTCCTCGGGGTTGAGGTTGCGCGCGACATCGACATCGCCGCGTTCCAGCAGCAGCCGCTGGGTCGCGCTTTCGGCGATATGGCGCACGATCACGCGCTGCATCGCGGGCGTGCCCTGATAGAAGTCTGGATTGGCCTTCAGGGTCACGGATTCGTTCGGTTTCCAGGCCACGAGGCTGTAGGCGCCCGAGCCCGCCGAATTGGTCTTGAGCCAGTCGTGGCCCATGTCGCCGTCGACCTCATGCGCCATCACTGTCGTCTTGTCGACGATCGAGCCGATGGTCGCGGTCAGGCAGTTCAGCACGAAGGAGGTCGCATAGGCCTTGTCGGTGGTGATGACCAGCTTGTTGCCGTCGGCCTTGATGGTTTCCTCGATATTCTCGGGGGTAAAGCCGAACTGGGTCAGGATGAACGACGGCGTGAGGTTCAGCAGAACCGCGCGGCGCAGCGAGAATTCGGCATCCTCGGCCGTCACCGGGTTGCCCGAGACGAAGCTGACACCCTCGCGCATGGTGAAGGTGATGGTGCGGCCGTCCTCGCTGACCTCCCAGCTTTCGGCGAGGTCGGGCTGATAGCCGGCCTCGAAATCCAGCGGATCGAAGTTCACCAGCCGCCCGTAGACGTTGCGCAGCACGTCGCCGCCCGCGAATTCGAAGGTCTCGGCCGGGTCGAGCGTGGTGATGTCGTCGATCCGGTTGGCCACCACCAGCATGTTCGCGGGCGTTTCGGCCCAAAGCGCAGGCGCCACGCCCGCGAGCGTCGCGGCCAGCGCGGCGCCCGACATCAGCCTTGCAAAAGCGTTCATCTTGGTCGTCCTCTCTGTTGGTCTGTTTTTATGTCGTCTTCCGGCGTCGTTGCGCCGGTCTTGCCCGTCAGTGGCCCCAGGTTTTCTCCAGCACCCTCAGCCAGTTGCCATGGCAGATCCGTTCGATCAGCTCAGGACCGTAGCCATGGGCCGTCATCGCGGCGCGCAATGCGGGCAGCCCCGCGGCCGACCCGATCGCGGACGGGATCATCGCCCCGTCGAAATCCGACCCGAGCCCCACGCGAGTCTCGCCGAGCTTGCCCAGCAGATGGTCGAGATGGCGCAGCATGTCGTCAAGACCGGTATCGATCATGCGCCCGTCGGGCCTGAGAAAGGCGGTCGCAAAGTTCAACCCGACCATGCCGTCGCTGGCGGCGATGGCCTCGAGCTGGGCGTCGGTCAGGTTGCGGGCATGGGGGCAGATCGCATGGGCGTTCGAATGGGTCGCGACCAGCGGCGCATCCGAGTGTTTGGCGACGTCCCAGAAGCCCGCCATGGTCATGTGCGACAGATCGAGCATGATCCTCAGCGCATTGCAGCGCCGGACCAGCGCCACGCCCAGATCGGTCAGCCCGCCGCCGGTATCGCCGTCCGAGGGAAATCGGAACGGTACGCCCTCGCCGAAGATGGTGGGCCGGCTCCAGACCGGACCGAGCGAACGCAGCCCCGCGCCGTGCAGAACGTCAAGCGTGATCAGCTCGGGGTCGATGGCCTCGGCGCCTTCCATGTGCAGGATGGCCGCCAGCTTGTGTTCGACCATCGAGATATGGATTTCCGCGGCGCTGCGGCAGATCTTCAGCGCGCCCAGCTCTTCCAGCCGCTCCAGCGTTGCGATCTGTGCCATGGCAACGGTCAGCGCGTGGTCCTGCGGTTCGGGCGGGGGCAGGGGCAAGTCGTAGCTGTCCTGCGCCATCGCCTCTTCATTGTCCTCGCCGCCCTCGGAGGGCACATAGACCGCGAAGAAACCGCCGCCGAGCCCGCCCGCGCGGGCCTTGGGCAGGTCGATATGGCCCGCATCCCCGGTCAGGAAGGTTTCGGCGGCCGCCGGTCCGCCGGCGCGATAAAGTCTGAGAAGAACGTCGTTATGGCCGTCGAAAACGGCGGGCAGGGTCTTGGGATCCACGAATGTCTCCGGGATTGACGGGTCAGGGGGTCTGACTTACCCGGCAAGCCTAACGAAAAGATTCGGGGGACGGAAAGCCCGAAAGCAGACCTTGTGGTCAAAAAATGGCGCTTTGCCTGCGGACGCGGCAGCCGGAGGTTTAGTGCACGATGGTCTCTTCGCGGACAAACATGTTTGCCCAGGCGCGGTCGATCAGCTCGGGGCTCATCTGGCTGGGAATCCCCTCGAACTCGCAGATGGCGATCATCTGGTCGATCAGGAAGACCGGCTGATAGTTGGCATAGACATTGTCGATGGTCGGGTATTTTTCCCTGAGCAGGTAGATCAGCGTGTCCTCGTCGATGGGCATCTTCTTCTTGCGGGCGACGAGGGCGAAGATCTTCAGGAAATCCTCCTGGCAGGGGCCGTCGACCTTGATCTTGAAGAAGATCCGGCGCAGCGCGGCGCGGTCGAAGATCTCGTTCGGGTGGAAGTTGGTCGAGAAGATCACCAGAGTGTCGAAGGGCACTTCGAACTTCTCGCCCGATTGCAGCGCGAGGATGTCTCGGCTTTCCTCCAGCGGCACGATCCAGCGGTTGATCAGCGCCTGCGGCGGTTCGGCCTGGCGCCCGAGATCGTCGACGATGAAGACGCCGCCGGTGGCCTTCAGCTGCAGCGGCGCCTGATAGGTGCGCGCGGTGGGGTTGTAGACGAGATCGAGCATCGACAGCGACAGCTCGCCCCCGGTGATGACGGTGGGGCGGCGGCACAGCACATAGCGCGTGTCGGTGCGGCCCGCGGCCCGGCGCAGCGCGGTCGGGTCGTCTTCCTGTTCCTCGGCGGCGGTATGCACGATGGGGTCGTAGACGGTGATCACCTGACCGGCATATTCGATGGCGCGCGGAATGTAGATCCGGTCGCCAAGCGCGTCGCGTATGCCGTTCGAGATCGAGGATTTCCCGTTTCCGGGCGGGCCATACATCAGGATCGACCGGCCGGCGCTGACCGCCGGACCCAGATGGTCGAGCAGCGAATCCGGCAGGATCAGATGGCCCATCGCCCCGGTCAGCTGGCTGCGGGTGATCTGGATGTTGCGGATCGACTGGCGGCGGACCTGTTCGGCATAGACCTCCAGCGGCACCGGCATCGCGCCGTAATATTCCGACTGGGTCAGCGCGTCGAGCGCGCGCGCCTTGCCCGCCTCGGTCAGCTGATAGCCCATCTCGCCGCCCGAATTGGCATGGAGCGTCCCGGTCGCCTCCAGCAGCTTCTGGCCGCGGGCGAGATCGACCAGTTCCTGCGCGACCGGCACCGGCAGGCAGATCGCCCGGGCGATCTCGGTCACCACATCGACATTCTTGCGGAAGATCGTCTTCAGCAGGATGTCGCGCATCATCACCATCGGCAGCTGCATCTCGGCCAGAGCACGTGGGGCGGGCGGCCCGAAGACCGTCGAGGCTTGCATGTTCATCGCGGGTCCAGGGCTGACTGCGGTATCGGGGCCGAGACTGCCGCGTGTTTCGGGCAATTCTGGGGCAAAGAGCCGAGTTTTCGCGACAATTGCGGGGATTGCAACCTTTCGTTCAGCCGTCTCGGCCAGAAAGGGGCCGCAAGTCGGAGGTTGGCACATGAAGGGACCGTTCCCCGCAGGTCCGGCGGGACTGATGGCGGCGATCCTTGCGCTGGCCACGGCGCTGGGGCTGGCCAAGGGCGGTCTGCATATCTCCAATCACGAGGGCGATCTGCTGCATCTGGCCGACATCGTCCGGCGCGAGGTCGACGGCGAATGGCCGCATCTCGATTTCGTCACGCCGCTGGGCGTTCTGGCCTATGCCCCCATCGCGGCGCTGGCCGCCCTAGGCCTGCCGCTGGGGCTCGCCGTGATCTGGGCGCAGGCGCTGGTTGGCGCGGTCCTGCTGCCCGGCGCGCTCTGGGTCGGGCTCAGCCGGCTCGACCGGGGCTGGGCCTGGCTCTTCGGGGCGGGCGTCATGGGGCTGGCCGTGGCCCTGGCCTCCGGGGGACCGGAGCCCTGGATCTCGCTCTCGATGCATTACAACCGCTGGGGCTGGGCCATCGCCTTCGTCGTGCTCGCGATTGCCATCCTGCCGCCGCGCGGGTCCGGCCCGGGGCAGCAACTGGCCGACGGGCTTGTGCTGGGGCTGGGGCTTGCGGCGCTTGCGCTGATCAAGGCCACCTACCTGCTGGCCTGCGCACCGGTCGCCCTTCTGGCGCTGGCGCTGCGCCGCGACGGCCGCGCATTGGCGACCGCGCTGGCGGCGGCTCTGGCGATCTTCGGCGGGCTCACGCTGGTGGCCGGGCCAGGGCTCTGGCCAGCCTATCTGGCCGATCTGCTGGAGGTTGCCCGCACCGACATACGCCCCTATCCCGGCGATCCGTTCCTGACGGTGATCGGCGGGGCACCGACCGTGGCCGGCACGCTGCTTTATCTCGTGGCAGTGATCCTTGCCCGGCGCGGCGGCTGGCGTCGGGAGGGTCTGCTGTTGCTGACGGCGGCGCCGGGCCTTGCCTATGTGACCTACCAGAACCATGGCAACGCCCCGGTCTGGCTGTTTCTTCTGGGCATCGTGGCGCTGGCGTTGCGGCGGCCAGGAACCCCGCCCCCCCGCGGGCTGATGGCGGTCGGCTGGTCGGCGCTGGTGCTGGCCGCGCCCATCTTCTTTTCCCTTTTCGAGAGCCCGGTTCGCAACGTCCTCGCGGCCGAAACCGAGGCGGTTGCGCTTTTGCCCGGCGATCAGGGCCTCTGGATGCCCGCCAAGCGCGCATACCAGGTCGAGACCCGCAGCCCTCGCGCTCTCGAGCTCGAACGGCCCGAATGGTGGGGCGATCCCGGTCCCGAGCCGGTTGTCTTTCGCGGCAGCGCGCTTGAGGACTGCATCATCACGAACGGGCTTGTCGGCTGGTATCGCGCGATCTCGGAAGACCTCGCGGCGGCGGGCTTCGCGGGTCATCCGGCCTTTGTTGCCGATATCCTCAGCACCTACTGGCTGTTCGGCGGGGTGGGGCGGCTCGAAGGCGGGGCGCCCTGGTATTACGGCGGGCTGCCCGGGATTGAGGGAGCCGAGCTTTTGCTGGTGCCGCAATGCGCGGGCGATATCGGCGCACGGCGTCGTATCCTCGCGACCATCGAGGCGGGCGGTTACGATCTGACCGAACTGCGCCGGACCCGCGACTACATCGTGCTGGGCATCGCGCCGCCCGCGGCCAACGCCAGATAAAGGATCAAGGCCGGGCCAAGCGCGAACCCCATGGGAAAATCGCGTGCCTCCCACGAAGCCCAGCCGGGCAGGGCGCGCCGAAGGCCCGGGATCCGCCGGGCCAGACGATGCGCGGCGAAGGCCACCGGGATCGCCGCAGCCAGCAGGAAGAGAAAGGCGCCAATATCGCCCGGCGCAACCAGGGGGGCCATCGCGGCGGCGAACTTGGCATCGCCCGCGCCCACCGCGCCCATCTGGTTCAGCCCGAAACCGAGCGTCAGCACCACCGCCAGATGCAGCCAGCGCCAGGCCCAGGCGTCCAGCGGCAGCACCGCGAGCCCGACCAGCGCATAGACCGCGACCAGCGCCAGCACCGCGCGGTTCGGAATGGTCATGGTCCGAAGATCGCTGAGCGCAGCCCAAAGCGCGATGGGGGTCGCGACGGGCAGAAACCAGAGCGCCTCGGTCATGGGCCCGGCCTAGCCCCGCGCCTCGAGCGCGCGCAGGGCCTGGACGGCGGCCTCGAAATGCTGGGGATGGGTCTCGATGGCCTCTTCCAGCAGGCCCTTGCCGATGGCAACGTCGCCCTGCTTGATCGCGGTCAGCGCCAGCGTGTGGTAAAGCTGCGCCCGCTCGGTCTGGGTCATCTCGATCACCGGCAGGTCGTATTTGCGCTGCGCGCCCCGGGCCAGCACCAGATTGTTCTTGGCCGTAAACAACTTGGGGTCATAGGTCAGGGCATCGACGAAAAGCCGCTCGGCGCCCCGGTAATCGCCCCGCGTCAGCTTGGAATAACCCCAGTTGTTGTAGACCCCGGCGGGTTTGGTGGTCAGCCCGGCGGCGGTCTCGTAGAAACTGTCGGCCTTGGCCCATTCGCGGTTGCTGTCGGCCACCATCGCCTCGAGCCGGTAGCGCTGATAGGTCTCGAAGGTGGGCGGGACCCTGTCGAGCTCGGCCTCGGCCTTGCCCCAGTCGCCGACCCGGATCAGCGCATCGGCGTAGTTCACCCGGTCCGCGTTCCCGGCCTCGGGGTGGCGCACCACCTCGGCCCAGGCGGCGACGGCCTCGGTCGGGCGCCTGGCCCGGATCAGCGACTGCGCCAGCCCGCGCCGGGCGGCCAGCTTGTCGGGGTCTTCGTCCAGCAGCCGCCGGAAATAGCGGATCGCCTCGTCGGGATCGGCCACCGTCATCATGATGTCGTTGAGGCTGTTTTCGTCGCTCGCCAGCACGTCCTGCACCGCGCGGTCGACATCGGTATCGCCGGGTTTCTGGCAGGCCGCGACCGACAGCGCCAGGGCGGCGCAGATCGGGGCCAGAACGGGATGGCGCATCGCGGCGTCCTTTCGGCTGCTCTGTCCTCAGGGCGTGGCCAGAAGCAGGTATCTGCCCTCGCCGCGCCGCACCAGGTCGAAGTTGTTCCCTTCGTTCGGTGCCGAATCATAATCGCGATTTTCGGTTTTAGCGATAGCGAGCCGCAAATTGCGGCGAATGTCGTCAGAGCCGCCGCTGTCGAGCGCGAAAGCGGTCTCGAACACCCGCCGGGCCTCGCCGGCCTCGCCCTTTTCCATCAGCACGACGCCCAGATTGTTCCAGGCGGGCACGAAGCGTTCGTCCTCGGCAATGGCGCGGCGCAGCTGGGTTTCGGCCTGACCGAGCCGCCCGAGCCTCAGATTGGCCGACCCGATCGCCGACAGGACATCGGCGGTCAGCCCCTGCTTTGCCGCGGCGCGGAAATAGGCCTTCAGCGCCAGTTCGTATTCGCCCGCGGCCATCAGGCGGTGGCCGACGACCAGCCCGTCGACCGCCTCGTCAAGATGCGGGGCGCCGGGCGGGGCGGGCAGGCCCCGATAGGCGGGCGAGAGCCGGTCCGAGGGGGCGCAGCCCGCGCAGACCAGGGCGAGCGCCAGCCCGCAACAGCGCAGAAGGTCAGAACTTGGCGTTGTTGAGCGTGTCGTAGATCGCATAGACCGATGGGCCGATCAGGATGATGAGCAACGGCGGAACCGTGAACATCATCGTGCCCAAAGTCAGCTTGGTCGGCAACTTGTTCGCCTTTTCCTCGGCGCGCATGACGCGTTTGTCACGCATTTCGGCCGAGAAGACCCGCAGCGCCTCGGCGATCGAGGTGCCGAAGGTCGCCGACTGGATCAGCACCGTGACGAAGGACGAAATGTCGGTGACGCCGCAGCGTTCGGACATGTCGCGCAGCACCTGCACCCGGTCCTTGCCGGCCTTCATCTCGTTCGAGACGATTTCGTATTCCGAGGCCAGGTCGGGAAAGCCCGCCCGCATCTCGCGCGCGACCCGGAGGATCGATTGGTCGAGCGATTGCCCCGCCTCGACGCAGACCAGCATCATGTCGAGACTGTCGGGAAAGCCGTTGACGATTTCTTCCTGGCGGGTCTGCACCCGGCGTTCGACCCAGTATTTCGGCAGGTAATACCCGATGGCGCCCGGCACGATCACCGACAGGACGATCCTTGTCGTGTCGACCTCGCCGCCCGCGTTCAGCAGGACCGAATAGATCAGACCGCCTGCCAGAAACAGAAGCCCCAGCGTGAACTGCGCGAAGTGGAACACCCGCACCGCCGATTTCGACCGGTAGCCCGCCCGCAACAGCTTCAGCCGTGCGGCCGAGAGTTCCTTTTCGTCCTGGGGTTCGAGGAACGTCGAAAAGCGGTCGAGCTTGTCGGCGCGCGACACCTGGCGCAGGGGCGCCTGCTGGTCGCGGACGGTTGCGGATTCGGCCTCGCGGACCTGACGCTTGAGCTTGTCGAGAGGGTCGGTGCGTCGCGTGAGGAAGACCGGCAGCGACAGCGCGATCAGCCCCACGCCCAGCAGGCCCACCGCGATCAGCGGCCCGAGCGGCCCGAAACGGTCGGTGATCCAGCCGGCGACGTAAGCGACGAAATCCATGGCCCTGCCCTCAGACCTTGATGTTGACCATGATGCGCATGAAGATCACGTTCACGACGAGAAACACGGCCACGGCGATGGCGGCCGGGATGAAGGCGGCGGTTTCCTTGACATCGTCGTAATAGTCGGGCTTCAGCACCGAGATCATCAGGATCGCGGCGATCGGAAAGCCCGACAGGAACATGCCCGACCATTTCGCCTCGGCGGTGATCGCCTTGACGCGGCGGAAGAGCTTGAAGCGCGAGCGGATCACCGCGGCGAGACCCGCCAGCACCTCGGCCAGGTTGCCGCCCGATTGCTGCTGGATCGTCACCGCGACCGCGAGAAAGCGCAGGTCCTGCATGTCGACCCGTTCGGCCAGATCCTTCAGCGCCTCGCTGACATCGCGGCCATAGGCGGCCTCGTCCGCGATGACGCCGAATTCCGATCCCAGCGGGTCGGGCACCTCCTGGGCGACGATGTTGATGGCCGAGATGAAGGGATGGCCCACGCGCAGCGAGCGCACCATCAGTTCGACCGCGTCGGGCAACTGTTCCTCGATCAGGCCGAGCCGCTTCTTGGCCTTGCCGTTGACCCAGGTATAGACCCCGCCGATGCCGATCCCGATCGAGGCCAGCACGCGCACCGGAAGCACGGCCCCGGTGCCCAGTGTCAGACCCAGAAAGGCCACGCCCGACAGCACCACCATGACCCCGATCAGCTGCACGGGCGTGAAGGCGATATTGGCCTTCTGCGCCCGCTCGGCCAGAATCGAGTAAAGCGGGATGCCGCGGGCGCGCATGTGCTGGGTCATCTCCTTGCGGAGCTGTTCCAGGACCTTTTCCCGGTCGACGCCCTTTTCCAGCATCTCGAGCCGCCGGTTGACCCGGGCGTTCAGGCTGATCGACTTGCCGAA
This sequence comes from Rhodovulum viride, assembly GCF_003265965.1. Classification (NCBI taxonomy): domain Bacteria; kingdom Pseudomonadati; phylum Pseudomonadota; class Alphaproteobacteria; order Rhodobacterales; family Paracoccaceae; genus Rhodovulum; species Rhodovulum viride. The sequence goes on from NZ_MUAV01000021.1 coordinate 16,540, forward strand.
GACGGTCAGATAGAGCCCCTCGACCAGCGCCAGCACCGAGAGGAAGATCAATCCGTAGATCAGGGGTTCCGCGCCGATCTGCATGGGCTATTTCCCCCGGACCGGTTCGAAGATGCTGGCGGGCAGGTCGTAGCCCCATTGCCGGAACCGCTCCGAAAAGGCGCTGCGCACGCCCGTCGCGGTAAAGCGGCCGATGATCTTGCCGCTGGAATCGAGCCCGAGCCGTTCGTAGCGGAACACTTCCTGCATCGAGATCACCTCGCCCTCCATCCCGGTCACCTCGGTGATCGAGACCATGCGGCGCGAGCCGTCCTGCAGGCGGCTGGCCTGCACGATCAGGTTGACGGCCGAGGCGATTTGGGCGCGCACCGCCTTCAGCGGCATCTCGATCCCGGCCATGGCGATCATGTTTTCCAGACGGCTGACCGCGTCGCGGGCGTTGTTGGCGTGGATCGTGGTCATCGACCCGTCATGTCCGGTATTCATCGCCTGCAGCATGTCGATCACCTCGTCGCCGCGGGTCTCGCCGACGATGATGCGGTCGGGCCGCATCCGAAGCGCGTTCTTCAGACAGTCGCGCTGGCTGACCGCGCCCTTGCCCTCGACATTGGGGGGGCGGCTTTCCATCCGGCCGACATGGGTCTGCTGCAGCTGCAGCTCGGCGGTGTCCTCAATGGTCAGGATCCGTTCGGAATTGTCGATGAAGGACGACAGCGCGTTCAGCGTCGTGGTCTTGCCTGACCCGGTGCCGCCCGAGACGATGATATTCAGCCGGGTCGCGACCGCCGCCTGCAGATAGGCGGCCATCTCTTCGGTGAAGGCGCCGAACGTGACCAGATCGTCGATGCCAAGCTTGTCTTTCTTGAACTTCCGGATCGAGACCAGGCTGCCATCGACGGCAATGGGCGGCACCATCGCGTTGAAACGCGAGCCGTCGGCAAGCCGCGCGTCGACATAAGGGTTCGATTCATCGACTCGCCGCCCCACTGCCGAGACGATCTTGTCGATGATCCGAAGCAGGTGCTTTTCGTCGCGAAAGGCGATGTCGGTCAGTTGCAGCTTGCCCGCGCGTTCGACGAAGATCTGCTTGGGGCCGTTCACCAGGATGTCGTTGACGCTTTCGTCCTTCAAAAGCGGCTCCAGCGGGCCCAGCCCGGTCACCTCGTCGAACAGCTCCTGATAGAGCTGGGTGCGGTCGTCCTTGTTCAGGACGACGCCCATTTCCTCGAGCGCCTCGGAGGCGATGGCCTGGATCTCGGCGCGCAGCTCCTTTTCCTCGGCATGTTCCAGCGCGGCGAGGTTCAGGCTTTCCAGAAGCTGTTTGTGCAGTTCGGATTTCAGCTCGCCCAGGCGTTCCTTGCGCTTGCGGTCCTTTTCGCTGGGCGCGGGCTGGGCGGGGAGGGTCGGGTGCATGGCCGCGGCAGGCGGCGGCGGTGCCTCGGGCCGGGGCTCTGGCGGCGTCGCGGGCTGGACGGTGCCGGGCTCGGGCTTTCTGTAGCGCGAGAACATTCGTAGCCCCTTTACTGTGCCGCGGTGGCCGCGGCCGTGCCGAGATCGTAAAGCGACGCTGCGAGCTTCTGGATTTCGCGGCGGAGCGGCGACTTGGCCGCGGTCTCGGCCAGGGTCAGGCCGTGATCGCCCGCCTCGGTGACCGCCTTGCCGCCGTCGGGAAGCTGGATCTCGATGTCGATATCGAGGCTGTCGGCCAGTCGGCGGACCCGGCTGCGGCCCGACAGGTCGGTGAATTTCGGCGCCCGGTTCAGCGCATAGCGCACCCGTTCGCGCGGGAGCCCTTCGGATTTCAGCACCCGGATCACGCGCAGCGCGTTCTGGGCCGAGCGCATGTCGAGTTCCAGCAGCGAGAAATAGAGATGCGACTGGGTGATCACCGTCTCGGTCCAGTTGACCAGGGTCTTCGGCATGTCGACGACCACGAATTCGAACTGCGAGCGTGCCATGTCGATCAGCGCGTTCACCTCGGGCGGCCCGATGATGTCGAGCGGCAGGATGTCGGAGGGCGCGGTCAGCACATGCAGGTCGCTTCGGTAGCTTTGCAGCGCCTGCAGGAAACTGTCGCCGTCCATTGCGCCGATATCGGACAAGAGCTCGAAGACCGCATCCTTGCGCGGCAGGTCCAGATAGGTCGCGGTCGAGCCGAATTGCAGGTCGAGATCCAGCAGGCAGACCCGGCCGCCCGACTTGCGCGCCGCAAGCGCCAGTTCCCAGGCGAGGTTGACCGCGAAGGTCGAGGCGCCGACCCCGCCTGCCAGACCCTGCACCGACAGCACCACGCCGTCCCGGTTCGAGCGCGACAGCCTGGGCGCGGCGGGATCCGCGGGGGCAGGCGCCACGGGGGCCGCGGCCGGGGTCTGGCGTAACCGGACGATGGCCTCGTGCAGCGCCCCCTCGGGCAGCGGGTAGGGCACGAAATCGTCGGCCCCCATCCGCATCAGCTGGTGCAACGCGATCGGGCTAAGTTCTTCTGCGATGACCAGCACGCTCAGCCCGCGCTGCTTGGCGGCGCGGACGATCTCGCCGATGGCCGCGATGTCGGCCTCATCGGCATCGTCGACCGCGACCGCGATGAACTCGATGTCCTGCGCCTCGGGCTGATCGAAAAAGCCGCGCGCCTCGTCGAAGGCAATATCGCCCCAGCCGCCGCCCAGCTCGGCTTCCATGTCCTCGATCAGAAGATCGAAATTCTGGATGTCCCGCGACACCGTGCAAGCCCGGATCGGGGCCTGGTCGGGTATCGACGCTGGCATGCTCGTCATCGTTCCCACATCCTTCCACGCAGACCGGGCAGGGCGGGCGGCCGACCGCTTCTGCCCCGTTCGCGCGCGACTCACTTCGTGCGCGCACGTTGGTCCATGGGCCGAGCGTGAAGAACAACTTGGGCAACATTACGGCCCGAGGTGCTGAATTGTTCGAAAAACCTTCAATCCGCGGCCCACGCGCGGCTGGTCCCCGCGCGGGAGTTAGTGCGGGGGTTAGTCCTGCGCGGCGACGTCTGCGGGTTGAAGCGTGGGCTTGGGCTGCGCGCTGTCGAGATAGGCCCGGTAGCTGCGCGCCATGTACTTGCCATCGATCGTCATCGGGCGCGGGCGCAGGAAGGCCGCGACCTCGGTCACCGTGCGGCGGTTCAGTCGCTCGGGCCCCTCGGTATGGACCAGCGGCCGGGTCTCGCCATAGGAGACCACGGCCTGAAGCCGCGCGCGCGGGACGCCGCGCGCCACCATATAGGCCACCGCCGCCTGTGCCCGCCGCATGCCCAGCGCCTTGTTGTAGGGCGCGCTGCCGACCTGGTCGGCATGGCCGTAGACCCGGAAGACCACGAAGGGATAGCGCAGGATCCAGGCCGCCTGCCGGTCGAGCGCGGCCTGTGCCGTGGCGTCGAGGGCTGCGCTGTCGAAGGCGAAGGTGACGGTGCTGGGCACGTCGGCGGCGAAGCGGCGGGTCATGTCGATGGCCATTGCCCGGTCGGACGTCATCACCATCTGGTTGGTCATCGTGGCGTTGCCAAAGCTGCCATCGTCCAGCGCATCGCCCGCAGGCCGGTTGAAATCGGCGATCTGGCGGGGGCTGCAGGCGGTCAGCGCCAGCGCGGCGCTCAGGGTCACGAAGGCAAGGCGGGCGCGCATGGGCCTACTCCATCACATAGCCGTAGGAGCCGCCGAAATCCTGCCGCGCGACCTCTCCCGCAGCGCCCGAGCGCGGGGTGCGCGGCGAGGAAAGCCGGCCGTGAAGAAAGAGGTCGCGCTCGCTTGGCGGGGCCACGCGGTCGGTCGGCAGGGCCAGCGCCTCGCCGCGCGTGGGCGAGACCAGATGCGCAGTGACGATGATCACGAGTTCGCTCTGGTCGCGCTGGTATTCGGAACTGCGGAACAGCGTGCCCAGGATCGGCACGTCGCCAAGCCACGGCACCTGGCCCTTGAGGCTGGCGAAATCGTCCTGCAAGAGGCCCGCGACCGCGAAGCTTTCGCCGTCATGCAGCTCGACCGTGGTCGAGGTCGAGCGGGTCGAGAACCCGCTGATGATGATGCCGTTGTTGTTGAAGGTCACGGAGGGATCGATACTGCTGACCTGAGCGTTCATCTCGAGGTTGATATTGTTGCCCACCACATTGGGGATGAAGTTCAGCGAAATCCCGAAGGGCTTGAACTCGACCGTGACGTCGCCATCGCCGCCGACCACCGGGATCGGATATTCCCCGCCCGCAAGAAAGCTGGCCGCCTGGCCCGACAGGGCGGTCAGGTTCGGTTCGGCCAGGGTGCGGACGAAGCCCTTGGTTTCCAGCGCTTCCAGCAGGACCGCGAATTGCAGATCGCCGGCGCCGATGCCGATCGAGAACACGCCGTTGCTGCTGCGCGACCGGGCCGGCGTGGTCGACGGATCGCCGTCGAAGAGATCGCCGAGGTTGGTGCCCTCGGTGATGGTGTTGGTGCCGCCCGCAAAGCCCAGGTCGCCGCCATTGGTCAGGCCCGCGACCCCGAGGCTGGTGTCGAGACTTTTCGACACGGACCGGTTCATTTCCGAGAACCGGACCTTCAGCATCACCTGCTGGGTGCCCCCGACATTCAGCAGGTTCGAGATCCGTTCCGGCGCATAGCGCGAGGCAAGATCGAGCGCCCGGTCGATCACCGTCTTCGAACTGACCGTGCCCGAAAGAACCAGCCCGTCATTGGCCGCGCGCACCTCGATGGGTTCGCCCGGCAGCACCTCGCGCAGCCGTTCCTTGAGTTCGCTCATGTCGGGGGTCACCTGGACCTCGACATTGGTGATCAGCGTGCCGTCGGGCCCCAGGAGCGTCAGCGTGGTGCGCCCGGGCGACTTGCCCAGCACATAGATGGTGCGGTCGGAAAGGGTCGAGATATCGGCGATCTGCGGGTTCGAAATCGACAATTCGGCGAAGACCTGATCGCTTTCGACCACCACCGCGCGGTTCATCGGGACCGTGAGCTTGCCGGTCGCCAGACCCTCCAGCGTTCGCAGGGTCTGCGCTCCGGCCTCCGGCGGCAGGGCCGGAATCGCGGCAAGACCAAACAGTCCCGCCGCGAGGATGGTCCGAAATCTCATGTGACCCTGCCTTTCCGATCACGCCTCACGAGGGGTCTTTCGCCCCTTTTGGCGGTCAGGATGCGGCAAGGCCGGTTTTTTTGCAATCATTGCGTGCCGTCACAGGAAGCGGCCTGTGGGTATCTCGCAACAATCGCCCCTGTTGGCTGGCCTCGGAAGTGCACGCGAAGGTTGTATAGCTCCGCTCTGTCCTTGGCCCCGGCCTCCCGTTCCGATCATGCCGGCCGTAGGGCGGAGCTTCTGTCTGCGGCCGGTTTGGCGAATGGGGTCAGTTCGTGCAGGGGATTTCGATCTCGACCACTTCCGACCCGCGGCGGGTTCGAATTGTGCAGATCCGCTTTTGTTCGGGGGCGACTTCGGGGGCGTCCTCGATGCCCAGCAGAGCCTTTTGGTCTACCTCGACCGCCTCGGCCACGACATCGTCATTGGCGCCAACCAGCGACAGCGACAACCGCCCGCTCGACTGCGCCTGGGCGAGCGAGGCGACCTGTTGCGGCGAAGCCTCGACCGTGACGGTGCGCGCGATCACCGGCCGGGTGGTGTCCTCGTCGGCGATCTGGTCGATGGCGATCAGGCGGATGCCGGTGTCGATCAGCTTGGTCACCTGTTTCGACTGGCTCTCGCCGGTCCAGTAGACATCCACCCGGTCGCCCGGCCGCAGGAAGCCCGAAACGCCGGAACTGACATCGACCCGGATCGCGAAGGCGCGCATGCCCTTGGTCAGGCGCGAGGTGATACCGGCATCGGCGCCGGGATCGGTGACCTTGACCCGCAAGAGCGGTTCGCCCGCCTCCATCGCGCGCAGGACGGTACGGAATTGCGGCTGGCCTTCGGGAAACAGCTCTTCCTTGGTCTGGAACACGCCTTCGGGCATCGAGTCCTTCGGCCAGAGCACCGGGCGCAGGTTGTCCAGCGTGATCTGCTGGCCATAGCGCAGCGGTTCCCTGGCGACGACGACCGGTTCCAGCGCGACCTGCTGGGCCTGGGCGGCGCGCGCGGCAGCCAGTTCGCGTTTGGTCTGGTCGAAATAGCCCTGGGCCATGTAGACCGCGAACCCTGCCAGACCGAGCCCCATCAGAAGGACCAGTCCGAAGATCAGGCGCATGGCATGTCCTTTCGTCGCCGATCCGCGACCCCGGCGCTGGCCGCGGAGTTTCCTTCGTTCTTTTGATTTGCCACGGTAATGCGGCAATCCCCGGGGGATCTTGGCGACGTCCGGTGGATATTCAGTTAAAGATCGAGGGTATCACCCACCGGTTCTAAAGCGGCGCGCGGCCTCCACATCAGCGCAGGCCTCTGGCGAAGAGACAGCAATGAGGGCCGCTTCTGTGGGAAGCGACCCTCCTTAGGCGTCTGTGTGGTTCTCTTATTCCGAGGTGTTGTCAGTGGCGTCGCTGCCCCAGCCGAGGTTGGACAGGGTCGCGACCGTTGCGGTGGTCAGCGAAGCTTCGATTTTGTCGCCGAGGCCGTTCACGCCGCTGCGAACCGTGCCCAGAACGGCAATGCCGAGGCCGACGATGGCGGCGGTCAGCACGACCCAGTCGACGGTGACGGCGCCGGACTCGTCCTTGGCGAAGGTCTTGAAGAGTTTGAAGAGTTTCATGGGGGTCCCTCCAGTAGGATGCTCGCTCAATTCAAATGCCCTTGGGTGAAGGGCCGGACCCCCAGCAATGGGGGCGCAACCGCTTCGACCCGGTCATAGGGCCACCGGAATCGGGCAAGAGTTGGGCTGGGCCTTGGCAATTTCTGCCCCGGCGGAAAAAGACCATCGAAACCTTGGGAATTGATCAAAAATGCAATAACAATTGCCTTGAAAACTCTCTGTATGCAGGACGGGCCTGTCGGGTCCGTGCCGCAAAGCGGAAATGCAAAGAACCGCAAGGTCGGGCAGGGCAGAACATGCGGCGTCATCTGGAAGGTCTGGTTCTGGCCGGGCTGGTTCTTGCCAGCGCGGGCGCGGCGCCCGGACCGGTGCGGGCCGAGCCGCCGCCCTGGCCAGAGTTCACCTTCCGAAGGGTCAAACCGCCCGCCCCCGGTGCGTCAAGACGCATCACCGTTCAGATCGAGTCGCGCGCGACCGTGGTACCGGCCGCATTGGGCCCGCCGACCGCTCCGCTGGCGCGCGCGCCCGACGCTGCGGCCGAACCGCCCCCCGGCAACGCGGCGCAGCCGGGGCCGGACTGGTTCTGGTCGCGGGTGTCGCCCGCGTTGAGCGACAGCCGGCCGGGGCGGCTGGCGCCCGCGCTGGTGGCACTGGGCGAGGCGCCGCCCGGCGAAGCGGTGCGCGCGCCCCGGCTGCAGCTTTTGCAGGACATCGCCGAGGCCCATGGCCGCGCGATCCTGTCGGCCACGGTCGGCACCCGGGTCTCGCCCGCGCTGGCGCTGGCGGTGATCGGGGTCGAAAGCGGCGGGCGCGGCAGGGCGCTCAGCCCGAAGGGGGCGCTGGGGCTGATGCAGCTGATGCCCGCGACCGCCCGGCGCTTCGGCGTGGCCGATGCCGCCGATCCGGTCGCCAATATCCGCGGCGGCGTGGCCTATCTCGACTGGCTGATGGGCGAGTTCGGCGGCGACCCGGTGCTGGTTCTGGCCGCCTATAATGCCGGAGAAGGGGCGGTGCGCGCCCATGGCGGCGTTCCGCCCTATCTGGAAACGCGCGATTATGTGCCGAAGGTGCTGGCAGCCTGGGCGGTGGCCCGGGGGCTGTGCCGGACCCCGCCCGAGCTGATCAGCGACGGCTGCGTGTTCCGGGCCAAGGGCAGGGGATAGGATGCAACGCCAGAAACCGCTGGTCCTCGACGTCGACGGGACCTTTCTGAAGACCGATCTCGGGCTTGAATGCTTCTGGAACGGCCTCGGCCGCGCGCCGCTGAAGACCCTGCGGGCGACGGCCATGCATCTTCGCGACCGGGCCGGGCTTTGCCGCGAGCTGGCGCGGATCGCCCCACCCCGGGTCGATCTATTGCCGCTGCGGCCCGAGATGGCGGCCCGCGCGCTTGAGGCCTGCGAGGCCGGGCGGCCGGTGGTGCTGGCAGGCGGAGCCGATCCGGGGCTCGTCGCCGCCCTGGCCAGCCATTACGGATTTTGTGAAGAGGCCCTCGGCGCAGAAGGGGCAGCCGCGCCCGAGGGGGGCGCCAAGGCGCGGGCGCTGGTCGAACGCTTCGGGCGCCGGGGCTTCGACTATGCCGGCGCGCGGGCCGCCGACCGTCCCGTCTGGCGCGAGGCCGACCGGGCGTTGCTGTTGGGGCGGCAGCACCGGCTGGCGGCCGAGCTGTCGGCGGCGGGCCATCCGGTCGAAGAGATCCCGGCGGGCTGGAAGCTGCGCGACCTGGGGCGCGCGCTCCGACCGCATCAATGGGTCAAGAACGTGCTTCTGCTGCTGCCCGCGCTGGCCGCGCATGATTTCCGGCCCGAAACGCTGGTGCTGGTGCTTATGGGCATCCTGGCCTTCTCGGCGGCCGCGTCCTGCATCTATATCGTCAACGACCTGCTCGACCTCGAGGCCGACCGGCTGCACGAAACCAAATGCCGCCGCCCCTTTGCCTGCGGCAAGGTGCCCATCGGCGCGGGCATGGCGGCGGGCGCGGCACTGGCGCTGGTGGCCCTTGGAGTCGGCGCGGCGCTGGGGCCGCCCTTCCTGACGGTGGTTCTGCTCTATATGGCGCTGTCGCTGGCCTATTCGCTGCGGCTCAAGCGGATGCGCTGGGTCGATATCGCGACGCTTGCCGCGCTTTACACGATCCGCGTGGTGGCGGGGGCGGCGGCCAGCGGAGGCGAGGCGTCCTTCCTGATGCTGGTCTTCGTCTTTCCGGTCTTCGTGACGCTGGGCTGCGTCAAGCGGATGACCGAACTGGCCCGGGCCGAGACCGACGAGCGCCTGCCCGGCCGGGGCTATGGCCGGGGCGACCGGGGCGATCTGCTGAACATGGCGGGGCTCGGCGTGGTGGGGGCGCTGGTGGTCTTCGTCGCCTACAGCTTCTCTGCGCAGGCCGAGGCGCTTTACCAGACCCGCTGGCTGCTATGGGCGGCGGCCGTTCCGCTGGCGGTCTGGCTGGTCCGGATGGTCTGGCTCGGCTATCGCGGACAGCAGGATTACGACCCCATCGTCTTTGCGCTCCGCGACCGGGCGGGGCTGGGGCTGATCTTCTTCGCGCTGTCCTTCATGTTCTACAGCGCCGGGCTCTGGCAGCGCTGGTTCGGGTTCTGAGCCGCCCGGCCGCAGGGGCCGGACGGCGCCGGTCTCAGACCGAAAGCTTCTTGAATACCCGTTCCGGGATCAGCCGGATGATGCCCATGATCCCCATCCAGAAAAACGGCGTGTAGATCACGTTGCGCTGTTTTTCCAGCGCGCTCAGGATGTCTGTGGCCACCTTGTCGGGCGAGGCCACCAGAAACATCCCCTCGATCCCCCAGGTCATTGCGGTATCGGTAAAGCCGGGCTTGACCGTCAGCACATGCCCGCCCGCGCGGCCCAGCCGGTTGCGCAGCCCTGACAGATAAGTGGCAAAGGCCGCCTTGGCCGCCCCGTAGACATAGTTGCCGATCCGCCCGCGGTCGCCCGCGACCGAGCCCACGCCGATGACGGTGCCCGCGCCGCGGGCCTCGATGATCGGGGCCAGCCCCTGCAGCACCCGGGCCGGGCCGGTAAAGCTGTCGGTGACGACGCCCTCGATCAGGCCGGGATCGGCGTCGATCTCGGCCTGGGGCGGCATCGAGCCCACGAAGACCGCGGCCGAGACCGTGCCCTCGCAGGCCCCGGCCCGGGCAAGGATCGAGGCCACGCAGGCGAGGTCGCGCGCGTCGAAACGGATGGTTTCGGCGAAGGCCGCGCCCCGCACGCGCGCATCGGCCGCGTCGCGTTCGAGATCGCCAAGATCCCGCCCGGCAAGGATCAGCCCGTCGCCGCGCGCCGCCAACCGGCGCACCAGCGCCCGTGCCATCGAGGACGAGGCCCCGAGAACGATCCAGGTCTCTGCCATCACGCGCTCCTCAGTTTCAGCCGCCGCACCAGATCGGTGGCCAGACGCCCCGCGGGATCGGCCTTGGCGACCTCGGCGCGCCAGGCCTCCAGTTCGGGATACATCGCGGCCATGCTTTCGGGCCGCGCCAGGGCGTCCTTGGCCAGATAGATCCGCCCGCCTGCGGCAATCACTTGATCCTCGAGCCGCGCGTAAAGCGCTGGCACTCTGGCGCGGGCAGGCAGGTCGACGGCCAGCGTGTAGCCGTCCATCGGGAAGGACAGATGCCCGGCGCGGCCCGGCCCCATCCGTTTCAGGACCGCCAGCGGCGAGGCGACGCCGCCCCGCGCGATGGTGTTCAGGATTTCCTTCAGCGCGGGCGCCCGGTCGGCAGGCACCACGCATTGGAACTGGTGGAACCCGCGCTTGCCGTACAAGCGGTTCCAGCCGCTCAGCGCATCGAGCGGGAAGAAGAACTCGTCCAGCGCCCGGGTCCGCTTGCGCCCGCTGTCGGGCACGCCCGATCCGTACCAGCGGTTGAAGATCTTCACCACCGGCCAGGACAAGAGCGCCTGAGGCGCATCGAAGGGCACGGGCTTCGGCTTGCGCTCGGGGCCGGGGCGGGTGCCCTCGACCAGCGTGCCCTCTTCGAGGATGCCGCGCCCGAGGCGCTTGCGTTTCGCCGTCGCGTCGATCCAGCCCACCGCGAATTCGGCTTTCGACGCGTCGAGCGCGGCGATGAAGCTGTCGAAATCCCGCATCCGGGTTTCCAGAACCTTCATCCGCTGGCCCGGAATGGCCATCAGCTGCAGCCGCGCCGAAAGGATGGCGCCGGTCTGGCCCTGACCGCCCATCGTGGCGCGGAACAGGGCGGGATCGGAGGCCGGGCTCACCTCGCGCGGGCCTGCGGGCGTCATCAGCGTGACCGCCAGCACATGCTGCCCGAAGCTGCCCGCGCCATGGTGGTTCTTGCCATGGACGTCATTGGCGATGCAGCCGCCGATGGTGGCCAGCCCGGTGCCGGGCATCACCGCGGGCATCCAGCCCTGCGGCGCCAGCAGCTTCAGCAGCGCGCCGATGGTGGCGCCGGCCTCGACCTCGATCACGCCCGTCCCGGGGTCGAAGGCCAGAAGCCGGTCCATCCGGGTCATCTCGGTCGCGGCGCCGCCGCTGTTCAGCGCGCCGTCGCCATAGGACCGGCGATTGCCGATCGCGGGGCCGCCTTCGGCCAGCGCGTCCTTCAGGGTCGAAACCCGCTCTGGCCGGGCGATCCGCCCCTTGGCCCGAAGGGCCCGGCCCCATCCCGCATAGTCAGCGGTCTTCCACTGCATCAGCCGTCCTTTTCGACATCCGTTCCGCCACCGGAAAGACCAGTGCGCCGATCCCGATCGCAAACCACAGCGTGGTGACCCGGATCACCGCCGTGGCCGCGACCGAAGTCTCCAGCGGCAGTCCCTCGAGCGCAAGAAGCGCAATCATCGCAGCCTCGGCACCGCCCAGACCGCCCGGCGCGCCGGTCAACCCGCCCGCCAGCGTGGCGAAGACGAAGATGCCGACGGCCTTCCAGAGCCCGATATCGGCTCCGAGCCAGACCAGCAACAGGTGGAAGGCATAGCCCTCGGCCATCCAGCCCAGGGACCCCAGCAGGATCGAGGCCGCAAGGACCCGGGCGTCGGTGAACTGTCCCAGCGTCCGCGCCATGCCGCGCAGCCGCCCGAACAGCCGGGGCCAGCGGCCGACGATCCGGTAGCCGCGGGTCACCAGCGCGGACATCAGCCGCCCATGGGTTGCCACCGCCGCCGCCGCCAGCGCCAGCGCGGCCACCGGAATCGCCCCGGCGATATGGCCCGAGGACAGCGCCAGCGCCGCGCAGAGGATCAGTGCCATCGCCACCAGATCGGCGGCCCGGTCCATCACGAACAGGGGGGCCGAGCGGTCGAGCGACAGCCCGGTCTCGCGCCGGATCCAGCGCACCCGCACCAGCTCGCCCAGCCGCCCCGGCGTCGCGATCATCAGGAAGCCGCCCAGATAGTGGCGGATGTCGCGCCAGAGCCCGGGCGGCAGGCCGACCCGGCGGCCGAACAGGTTCCAGCGCAGCGACCGCAGCAGGTAATTGGCCAGCGACAGCGCCAGCAGCGCGGCCCCCTGCATCCAGCCGAGCCGTGCAAGCTGGCCCATGGTCTGGTCCCAGCCGGTGGCCGCGGCCAGACCGGCAAGGCTGGCCAGCACCAGACTCAGAAGGGCGCCCATCAGCAGGGCGTCGCGGAGGCGACGGGGAGCGGGCGCGGCGTCCGAGGCGGAGGGAATCTTTGTCATGGTCATCTCACCGGGCAGATAGCACGGGATTGCCGGAAGACTGCGACCCGATTTCCCGGAAACTAAAGATTGTCCGACACCTCGGCCCGGCTGGCTGATTTCTGACATTTGCATGTGCATCAGCGCACCATTTACACGCCAAACACAAGTGTTTGTGCGTTGAAATCGGGAAGGGCTCATGCCATTTATGCCTCATCGGACGGCAACAAGCCGTCATAACAAGCACACAAGGAACGAAACGATGAAAACTCTTGCTCTTACCGCCGCCGCTCTTGTCGCCCTCTCTGCACCGGTCTTCGCCCAGTCGCAGCTGGAACAGGACCTGGGCGTCCAGCCCGGCGCCTACTCGCTGAACCAGCTGATCGAGCTGAAAGCCGCCGCCGAGAAAGACGGCGTGAATGGCTGGGTGCGCTTCGACACGGCCGCGCCGGCGACCAATGTCAGCATGTCGAGTTCGGGCTATGCCGATGCGCGCGTCGCCCAGATCGTGGCCGCCCATGCGAAAGCCAGCGATAACGGCTACACCTCGGTCGTCGGCTACCGCGACAACGGCCCGGCCGCCGAGAAAATCGCCAACGCCCGCGTTGCCGAAATCGCCGCCGAACTGGCTGCGAACGCTGACTGATCTGCAGAGGACAGGGCTCTGACGGGCTCCGTCCGGTCCGCACGGAAGGTGCCTGAGCGCACCGCCCGTGCCGGAGAGGCGAACCGCAAAAAGGCCGCACCGGGACACCGGCGCGGCCTTCTTCATGTCCGGCAGGAGGACCGGTCAGTCGACGATGCTGGCCTCGGTCGCGGCGCGGATTTCGTCCTCGGTGACGCCGTCCGCACATTCGACGATTCGCAGCCCGCCCTCGACCACGTCGAGCACGCCGAGATTGGTGATGATCCGGTTCACGACTCCGGTCCCGGTCAGCGGCAGGGTGCAGGCTTTCAGGACCTTCGACTCGCCATGCTTGTTGGTGTGGTCCATCACCACCACCACCCGGCCGACGCCCGCGACCAGGTCCATCGCGCCGCCCATGCCCTTGACCAGCTTGCCGGGGATCATCCAGTTCGCCAGATCGCCGTTTTCGGCCACTTCCATCGCGCCGAGGATCGCCATCGCGATCTTGCCGCCCCGGATCATGCCGAAGCTGGTGGCACTGTCGAAATAGGCCGAATGCGGCAGCTCGGTGATGGTCTGCTTGCCGGCATTGATGAGGTCGGGGTCCTCCTCGCCCTCGATCGGGAAGGGGCCGATCCCCAGCATCCCGTTTTCCGATTGCAGCGTGACGTTCACGCCTTCGGGGATGTAATTGGCCACCAGCGTCGGAATGCCGATGCCGAGATTGACATACATCCCGTCCTTGAGTTCCTCGGCGGCGCGCGCCGCCATCCGGTTGCGGTCCCAGGCCATACCTATTCCCCCCTTTACGCCGCGCGCGTGGTGCGCTGTTCGATCCGCTTTTCGTGGTCGCCCTGGATCAGGCGGTGCACGTAGATCCCCGGCAGGTGGATCTGGTCGGGCTCGAGGCTGCCCACCGGCACGATTTCCTCGACCTCGCAGACGCAGACCTTGCCGCACATGGCGGCGGGCGGGTTGAAGTTGCGGGCGGTCTTGCGGAAGACGAGGTTGCCGGTCTCGTCGGCCTTCCAGGCCTTGACGATCGACAGATCGGCCACGATCCCGCGTTCGAGGATATAGGTCTCGCCGTCGAAGTCCTTATGTTCCTTGCCCTCGGCGATCACTGTGCCGACGCCGGTCTTGGTGTAGAAGCCCGGAATCCCGGCACCGCCCGCCCGCATCCGTTCCGCCAGCGTGCCCTGGGGGTTGAATTCCAACTCCAGCTCGCCCGACAGGTATTGCCGCATGAATTCGGCATTCTCGCCCACATAGGACGAGATCATCTTCCTGACCTGGCGGGTCTGCAGCAGGAGGCCAATCCCGAAATCGTCGACGCCGGCATTGTTCGAGGCGAAGGTCAGATCCTTCGTGCCTGCCTCGCGGATCGCCTTGATCAGAAGCTCCGGTATGCCGCACAGCCCGAAACCGCCCGCGGCGATGAGCATGCCGTCGAACAAGAGCCCGTCCAGGGCCTCGGCGGCAGTGCCGTAGATCTTCTGCATGAAAGTCTCCCCTCTGCTCCTCTGGCTGAAGTTGTGACGAACGGTCACGGGGGAGTCAATCGACTGCGCTCTCGCGGCACGGTGCCAATCAGATGATCCGGACCCGGGTGCCTATGGGGGTGATGTCGTAAAGCTCGGCGATCATGTCGTTGTAAAGGCCGATGCAACCGTCCGAGGACGGGCGGCCGATCTTGCGCGTGTCGTGGGTGCCGTGAATGAGATAGGCGGGCCAGGACAGATACATCGCATGCGTCCCAAGCGGGTTTCCGGGGCCGGGCGGCATGTAGTGCAGATCGGGATTGCGTTCGACCATCGAGGGGGTCGGGGTCCAGTCGGGGCCGACCTTCTTGCGCAAGACTTCGGTATAGCCGCGTTTGGTCAGGTTCTCGCTGATCGGCACCGAGGTCGGGTAGATCCGGTAGTCCGTGCCGTCCCCGGACCAGAAATGCAGCGCGCGTGAGCTGGTATCGGCCACGATCACCGCCTTGCCGAGCCGGTCGAAATGGTCGCGCCAGTCCTGCCGCGCAAAGCTCGAGATATTGCGGCGGGCCATCGGCGCGGGTTCGGCCCTCAGAAGCGCGGGCGCCCCCAGTCCGGCGCCCAGCGTCACAAGCGCCGCGCGGCGCGAAAATGTCCGGTCTGTCATGGAATGCCCCCTGGCCTGCTCCGGGTTCTTATCCCGGGCAAACTGGGGCGCGGCGCGCGGACTTGCCAATCAACTCCGCTCACCGGATCGCGCGCTGACGTAGCGTAAGAGCGGGTGGCGCGCGTGGACGGTCGGCGGCTATTCCGCCGCCTTGGTCGATTTCGTGCGCGCAGTGGGCTTTGCGGTCTTGGCGGTCGCCTTCCTGGCTGTCTTGCCCGCAGCCTTGGGCGCCTTCGCCGTCTTGGCGGGGGCCGCCTTGGCCTTGGTCTTGCCGCCCTTGGCGGCCTTCGCGTCGATCAGCTCGACCGCCTGTTCCAGCGTCACATCGCCTGGTTCCACATCCTTGGGCAGGGTCGCGTTGACCTTTTCCCATTTGACATAAGGCCCGTACCGCCCGGCCATCACGTCGATGGCACCGCCTTTTTCCGGATGTTCGCCAAGCTGGCGCAGCGGCTTCGCGGCCGTGCCGCCGCCCCGGGTCTTCTTCTGGGCCAGCACCTCGACCGCGCGGTTCATGCCGATGGTGAAGACTTCCTCGACATCGGGCAGGTTGGCGTATTTCTTGCCATGCTTGACGAAGGGGCCATAGCGCCCGATCCCGGCCTCGACGGTCTCGCCATCCTCGGGATGCGGCCCGATCTCGCGCGGCAGGCTCAACAGCATCAGCGCCTTGTCGAGGTCGATCTCTTCGGGTTTCCAGCCCTTGGGCAGGCTGGCGCGCGGCGGTTTCGGCACCTCTTCGGTGGCCTCGCCGCGCTGCACATAGGGGCCGAAACGGCCGATGCGCAGGCTGATCTCGTCCTCGCCGTCATGGCCCAGCACCTTGCCGTCAAGCTCGGACCCGTCATCGCCATTCACCGCCGAAAGCGAGCGGGTATAGCGGCAGTCGGGATAGTTCGTGCAGCCGATGAAGGCGCCGCCCGACCGCGCGGTCTTGAGGTTCAGCCGCCCCGCCCCGCATTTGGGGCAGATGCGCGGGTCGGACCCGTCCTCGCGCGGCGGGTAAAGATGCGGCGCCAGAACCTCGTCGATCTTTTCCAGAACCTCGGAGATGCGCAGGTCGGCGGTTTCGGCGATGGCGGCCGAGAAATCCTTCCAGAACCGGTCCAGCACCTCGTGATAGTCGCGCGCGCCGGCCGAGACGTCGTCGAGTTCATCCTCCAGATTGGCGGTGAATTCGTAGCCCACATAGCGGCTGAAATAGTTCGACAGGAAGGCCGTCACCAGCCGCCCCTTGTCCTCGGGGACCAGGCGGTTCTTGTCCTTCAGCACATAGCCGCGATCCTGGATCGTGGTGACGATCGAGGCATAGGTCGAGGGCCGGCCGATGCCTAGCTCTTCCATCCGCTTGACCAGCGTCGCCTCGGTGTAGCGCGGCGGCGGCTGGGTGAAGTGCTGTTCGGGCGTGATCTTGTCCTTGCGCGCGGGCTCGCCCTGCATGATCTGCGGCAGGCGCTTGTCGTCGCCATCCTCGACGTCGTCGCGGCCCTCTTCATAGACCTTGAGGAATCCGTCGAACATCACCACCTGGCCGGTGGCACGCAGCGCGACCTGATGGTCGGCGCTTTCCACCTCGACGGTGGTGCGTTCCAGCCGCGCGGCTTCCATCTGGCTGGCGATGGTGCGCTTCCAGATCAGATCGTACAGCTTTCGCTGATCGTCATCCGTCACCTTCAGCTTGGACGGATCGCGGGTCATCTCGGTCGGCCGGATGCATTCATGCGCTTCCTGCGCGTTCTTGGCCTTGTTCTTGTACATCCGCGGCGATTTCGGCACGTAGTCCGCGCCGTAGCGGTCCTTGATCGCGTCGCGCGCGGCCATCACCGCCTCGGGCGCCATGTCGATCCCGTCGGTCCGCATGTAGGTGATGATGCCCGCCTCATAAAGCCGCTGTGCCGCCTGCATCGTCTGGCGCGCGCCAAAGCCGAACTTGCGGCTGGCTTCCTGCTGCAGCGTCGAGGTCATGAAGGGCGGCGCGGGATTGCGGGTCGCGGGCTTGGCCTCGACCGAGGCGACGGTGAAGTCGCGGCTTTCGATGGCCTTGACCGCCAGTTCGGCATCGGTCGCGGTGGCAAGGTCGAACTTGTCGAGCTTCTGGCCGCCCAGCGTGACCAGCCGCGCCTCGTAGCTTTGGCCGCGGGGCGTTTCCAGCACCGCCGTGACCGTCCAGTATTCGCGGGCGCGGAAGGCTTCGATCTCCATCTCGCGCTCGACGATCAGCCGCAGGCAGACCGACTGGACCCGACCCGCCGATTTCGCGCCCGGAAGCTTGCGCCACAGGACTGGCGACAGGTTGAAGCCCACAAGATAATCCAGCGCGCGGCGCGCCAGATAGGCATGGACCAGCGGCTCGTCGACGGTGCGCGGGTTCTTCATCGCCTCGGTCACCGCCGATTTGGTGATGGCGTTGAAGACGACGCGGCTGACCGGCGTGTCCTTCTTGATCGCCCGGCGGGCGCGCAGGGTTTCCTCAAGGTGCCAGGAAATCGCCTCGCCCTCGCGATCGGGGTCGGTGGCGAGGATCAGCGCATTGTCTTCCTTCAGCGCGTCGGCGATGGCCTTCACGTGCTTCTTGCTGTCCGAGGCGACCTCCCAGGTCATCTCGAATCCGTGCTCGGGATCGACCGATCCGTCCTTGGGCGGCAGGTCGCGGACATGGCCATAGGACGCGAGAACCGTGTAGTCGGAGCCCAGATATTTGTTGATTGTCTTGGCTTTGGCCGGGGACTCGACGACGACGACGGGCATGGATTTCTCTCGACTCGGGGGACGGGTGCCTTGGCGGCGCAAGATGTGGGGGGGAGGCCGCGAATGTCAATGCACGGCTGGATGACGGGCGGGATTCGCTCTTGGGTTGAGGTCCCGCTGCGTCAGATCGGATCGGGGCTGTGACGGGCCGTTCAGCGGGTGCGCGACAGAAGCCCGCCGGGCGCGCGGGCGATCCGGCCGTCGAGTTCCAGCGTGACCAGTTCGGGTGCCACGGCGCCCGCAGGAAGGCCGAGATCGCGGATCAGCTGGTCTTCGGCCAAGGGCGAGGGGCCGAGCCGGTCGAGGATGCGGGCATGCAGCACGGCCGGGTCGGCGGGTACGCGAGAGTGGGCGGCGGGAGTTTCGGGCACCTCGGTCACCCGTGGCCTCGCCCGCGGCGCGGGGGCCTCGGGCTGCCGTGCCTCGGTCAGGGAAGGGGCGGGGCCAAGCGCCTCGAGCACATCGTCGGGATGACGCACCAGTACGGCGCCGTCCCGAATCAGCATGTTGCAGCCCGAGGCGCGGGCATCGAAGGGATGGCCGGGCACCGCCAGCACGTCGCGGCCCTGATCGAGCGCGGATCGGGCGGTGATCAGGCTGCCCGAGCGCGACGCGGCCTCGACCACGACGACGGCGCGGGCGAGGCCCGAGATGATGCGGTTGCGCTGCGGAAAATGCCGTGCCTGCGGGTCGAGCCCGGGGGGCTGTTCGGACAGCCGCAGGCCGAATTGCGCGATTTCGTTGGCAAGCCCGGTATTCTCGACCGGGTAGGGCACGTCGATCCCGCCGGCCTGTACGGCGATGGTGCCGGTTTCGAGGGCGGCGATATGGGCGGCGCGGTCGATCCCGCGCGCAAGCCCCGAGACGATGACATAGCCCGCCCCGGCCAGTCCCTCGGCCAGCCGTCGGGCCATGCGCAGCCCCAGCGACGAGGCGTTGCGGGCGCCGACCAGCGCCACCATCGGCCGGTGCAGCAGCTCTGTGTGACCCAGCGCCCAGAGCACGGGCGGCGCGTCGGGCAGGTCCAGAAGGGCGGGGGGGTAGGCGGGGCTGCCATGCAGCACGGCCACGGCTCCAGCCTTGCGGGCGCGGGCGATCTCGGCCCGGGCGGTCTCTTCGGTGCAGGGCGCGTAGTCCTCGACGCCCGCTTCCTCGGCGATCCGCGGCAGGGCCTCCAGCGCCGCCGCGGCGCTGCCATGATCGTCGATCAGCCTGAAAAAAGTGGTCGCGCCGACACGGCGCGACCGGATGAGACGAAGCCACGTAACCAGGGAGTCTTCCCGGGTGGGTGGTGCGAGGGGGTGGTAGGAAGAAACAATCTCCACGTTTCGCAGCTCCGCTCATCCGTGAGGCCAATGTGCATCGGAATGGGTTAATACAAGGTGAACGGAATCGAGAATTTCACCTTTTACGCGAAGTCTTCCTATCTGATGTCCGGCCCGCGCGCCCGACACGGCGGCAAGCCCTTAATGCACTGGGGAAATGCCGCCTCAGGCCCCGGCGCCGCCCACGGTCAGCCCGCCGATCAGCAGGGTCGGCTGGCCGACACCCACCGGCACCCATTGTCCGGCCTTGCCGCAGTTGCCGATTCCCGGGTCCAGCGCCATGTCGTTGCCGATGGCGCGAATCTGCTTCATCGCGGTGGGGCCGTCGCCGATCAGCGTGGCGCCCTTGACCGGGGCGCCGACCTTGCCGTTCTTCACCCGATAGGCCTCGGTGCAGCTGAAGACGAACTTGCCGTTGGTGATGTCGACCTGCCCGCCGCCGAAGCCGACCGCATAGATCCCGTCCTTCAGATCGGCCAGGATGTCGGAGGGCGCGGCATCGCCGCCCAGCATGCAGGTATTCGTCATCCGCGGCATCGGCGGATGGGCATAGCTTTCGCGCCGCCCGTTGCCGGTGGGCGCGACCCCCATCAGCCGGGCGTTCTGACGGTCCTGCATGTAGCCCACCAGCACGCCGTCCTCGATCAGCACGGTGCGGTTCGAGGGCGTGCCCTCGTCGTCGAAACTGATCGAGCCGCGCCGGTCGGGGATCGTGCCGTCGTCAAGGACGGTCACGCCCTTCGCCGCCACCTGCTGGCCCATCAGCCCGGCAAAGGCCGAACTGCCCTTGCGGTTGAAGTCGCCCTCGAGCCCGTGGCCCACCGCCTCGTGCAGCAGGATGCCCGGCCAGCCCGGCCCCAGCACCACATCCATGGTTCCGGCGGGGGCGGGCTCTGCGCCCAGATTGACCAGCGCGACGCGCAGCGCCTCGCGCGCCGAAGCCTCCCACGAGGTGCGGTCGATCAGCCCGGCCAGCCCGGTGCGGCCGCCGCCGCCATGGCTGCCCGATTCGCGATGGCCGTTCTCTTCGACGATCACCGAGACATTGAGCCGGGTCATCGGCCGGATGTCGGACAGCAACCGCCCGTCGGGCCGCAGGATCGCCACCTCCTGCAGCGAGGCCGCGACCGAGGCCGTCACCTGCACCACGCGCGGATCGAGCGCCCGGGCGAAGGCGTCGATTTCGCGAAGCGTGTCGATCTTCAGCGCGAAGGGTGCCTCGGCCAGCGGGTCGGCATCGGTGTAAAGCCGCCGGTTGGTCGGCTGCGGCCCCAGCGCCAGCGTGGCGCCGCCGTCGCCCACCGCCAGCCGCGCCGTCTCGACCGCGCGTTTCAGCGCGGCTTCGGAGATTTCGGTGGAATGGGCATAGCCCGCTGCCTCGCCCCGGACGGCGCGCAGGCCGAATCCCTCGGAGGCATCGTAACTGGCCGTCCTGAGCCGCCCGTCGTCGAAGCTTAAAACCTCCGACCGGCGCCGTTCCAGAAAAAGCTCGCCGTCATCGGCCCCAAGCGTCGCCGCCTGCAAAAGCATCAGCGCCCGGTCGCGGTCCAGCGCGGTCTCGAAAGGGCGGAACGGGGGGTGTTGCATGAGGTCTCCTGAGCTGGCGCGGATCGGGCTTTGGAAAAAGCGGCAGAATGTCGCAGGTTTCGCTTGTGCCGCCCCGCCCAATATGTTTCTCTGATCTCAAGATGCAACGGTGAGACGCGATCCAGGCGCGATCCACCGCAACGATGGCGCAAGGCGCCACGTCAGGGAACCGGGGAATTGGTCCATGTCGCTCCACATGGGCCTTTGGGGGCCGGCTGAAGCCGGGCCAGACCCATCAAGAGTCCGACGCTGCGCGCTCCCGCAGCGTCGGATTTCTTGTTTAGGGGCAATCGCACCGGTACCACAGACCTCAGTTTGCCGCAGTGTCGCCCGGCTTGCGGCCTGTCCGCGCTGTAGCTGTCTGCCGTGCGACCGTCACTTTGTGTCGCTTCCCGGGGCCGCGCCGCGGGGTGACATGGCCCGGCGTCTGGCGTATCACGCGTCAGGTTGAGGGAAAGAGCAGTCAATGCGCTATGTGTCGACCCGGGGGCAGGCCCCGGTCCTGAATTTCGAAGAAGCGATGCTGACCGGGCTGGCCCGTGACGGCGGGCTCTATGTGCCCGAGACCGTGCCGACGATGACGCCCGGGGCCATCGCCGCACTTGCGGGGCTTTCTTATGAAGAGGCCGCGTTCCGGGTGATGCGCCCCTTCGTGGGCGATACGTTCACCGACGCAGAATTCGAGGCGATCATCGCCCGCGCCTATGCCGGCTTCAACCACGCCGCCCGCGCGCCGCTGGCCCAGATCGGCCCGAACCACTTCCTGCTTGAACTGTTCCACGGCCCCACGCTCGCGTTCAAGGACTTCGCGATGCAGCTGATCGGCCAGCTCTTCCAGGCCGCGCTGGAACGGTCTGGGCAACGGGTGACCATCGTCGGGGCGACCAGCGGTGATACCGGCTCGGCCGCGATCGAGGCCTTCCGCGGGCTGAGCAATGTCGATGTCTTCATCCTCTTCCCCGAGGGCCGGGTTTCCGAGGTGCAGCGGCGCCAGATGACGACCCCCGCCGAGGACAACGTGCATGCGCTGGCGCTGAAGGGCGATTTCGACGATTGCCAGGCGCGGCTGAAGGACATGTTCAACCATTTCGAGTTCCGCGACGCGGTCGGGCTTGCCGGCGTCAACTCGATCAACTGGGCGCGGGTGCTGGCCCAGGTCGTCTACTACTTCACCGCGGCGGTCAGCCTCGGCGCGCCGCACCGCCCGGTCCGCTTCACCGTGCCCACGGGCAATTTCGGCGACATCTTCGCGGGCTATATCGCGCAGCGCATGGGCCTGCCCGTCGAGAAGCTGGTGATCGCCACCAACCAGAACGACATCCTGCACCGGGCGCTGACCGGCGGGGCCTATGAAACGAAGGGCGTTGCGCCCTCGATCAGCCCGTCGATGGACATTCAGGTGTCCTCGAACTTCGAGCGCGCCTTGTTCGAGGCCTATGGCCGCGACGGTGCGGCCGTGGCCGGGCAGATGGAGGACCTGAAATCCAAGGGCGGCTTTGCCATCAGCCAGGGCGCGCTGGAATTCCTGCGCGAGACCTTTGCCTCGGGCCGTGCGTCCGAGGCCGAGACGACAGACACGATCCGCGCGACCTTTGCCGCGACGGGGCTGACGATCTGCCCGCATACGGCAGTGGGCGTGAAGGTCGCGGCCGACCAGCCCGCCTCGGCCGCGCCGATGGTGACGCTGGCCACGGCGCATCCGGCGAAATTCCCCGATGCGGTCGAGGCCGCCACCGGCGCGCGGCCGCCCCTTCCAAAATCGATGGCCGATCTGTATGACCGGCCGGAACGGGTGAGCCCGGTCGAGAACGACCTTGCCGCCCTCGAAGCCCTCATCAATGAAAGGCGCAAGCGTTGAGCGTCGAGCTGCACAGGCTGCCGAACGGATTTCGTATCGTGACCGAGCGGATGCCCGGTCTGCAATCCGCGGCCATCGGGATCTGGATCATGGCCGGGGGGCGCGACGAGCGGCCCGAGGAAAACGGCATCGCGCATTTCCTTGAACACATGGCCTTCAAGGGCACCGAGAAGCGCACGACCCTGCAGATCGCCGAAGCGATCGAGGATGTGGGCGGCTATATCAATGCCTATACCTCGCGCGAGATGACCGCCTATTACGCCCGGGTGCTGGAGGCCGACGTGCCGCTGGCGCTGGACGTGCTGGCCGACATCCTGGTGAACCCGCTTTTCGCCGAAGAAGAGATCGAGGTCGAACGCGGGGTGATCCTGCAGGAAATCGGGCAGGTGCTCGACACCCCCGACGACGTGATCTTCGACTGGCTGCAAGAGGTCGCCTATCCCGATCAGGCGCTGGGCCGGTCGATCCTCGGCCCGGCCGAGCGGGTGCGAGGCTTCACCCGCGAGGATCTTTTCCGTTTCATCGGCACGCATTACACGCCCGACCGGATGATCCTGGCCGCCGCGGGTGCGGTCGATCACGCCGAGATCGTGCGCCTGGCCGAGGCGCTTTTCTCGGGACAGACGCCCGCCGCGCGCGGCCAGCTGGACCCCGCGCGTTTCGCCAGCGGCGAGCGGCGCGAGATCAAGCCGCTGGAACAGGCGCATATGGCGCTGGCCTTCGAATGCCCCGGCTATCGCGACCCGGGCATCTATACCGCGCAGGTCTTCTCGACCGCGCTGGGGGGCGGCATGTCCTCGCGGCTGTTCCAGGAACTGCGCGAGAAACGCGGGCTCTGCTATACCGTCTTCGCCCAGACCGGCGCCTATGCCGATACCGGGATGCTGACGCTTTACGCGGGCACCAGCGCCGAACAGGTCGGACCGATGGCCGAGCTGACCATGGCCGAGCTGGCCCGCGCCGCCCAGGACATGACGCCGGCCGAGGTGGCGCGCGCCCGGGTGCAGATGAAGGCGGGGCTTCTGATGGGGCTGGAAAGCCCGTCCAACCGGGCCGAACGGCTGGCGCGGCTGGTCTCGATCTGGGACCGCGTGCCCGGGGTCGAGGAGACGGTCGCCAATATCGACGCGGTCACCACCGGCGATGTGCGCGAGTTCGCGGCCCGGCTGGCCGGAACCGCCCGCCCGGCGCTGGCCCTTTACGGCCCCGTCTCGGGGGCACCGGCGCTTGACGCGCTGCAAGGCAGGCTCGCCGCCTGATGCTGGGGTTCAGGCGCAAGGTCCGGATCGAGACCGAGCGAATGACCCTGCGCCCCCCGGTTCATGCCGATTTCCGGCCTTGGGCGATGCTCAGGGCCGAGAGCATGGGGTTCCTCACCCCCTGGGAACCGACCTGGTCGCCCGACCATCTGTCGCGCAAGGCCTTCACCAACCGGGTCTACTGGGCACAGCGGGCGCTGGGCACCGGCTCGGCGGTGCCGCTTTTCCTGTTCCGCCACTCGGACGACGCGCTGCTGGGGGCGATCACGCTTGACAACATCCGCCGCGGCCCGTCGCAATCGGGCACGCTCGGCTACTGGATCGGCGAATGCCATGCCCGCCACGGCTACATGCGCGAGGCGATCGAGGCTCTGGTGCAATACGCCTTCACCCACAAGGATCTGAGCCGGATCGAGGCCGCCTGCCTGCCCGAGAATGCCGCCTCGCGCGGGGTTCTGGAAAAATGCGGCTTCAAATACGAAGGCGTGGCCCAGAGCTATCTGCAGATCAACGGACGCTGGCGCAATCACGTGCTCTATTCGAACCTGCGCCGCGACCGGCGCGGCCGGACCGAGACCGGTCTGGCCTGAGGCCGTCCGGCGCAGGGCCTAGCGTTTCAGCACCAGCCCCTGTCCGGTCGGCAGCGGGAAGACCCGATAGTTGCGGGCGTCGAACCACGGGTCCTCGGCCAGCTTCTGCGCACGGTAGCCCATCGACCATTCGTAATCGTCAAGAATGACGATGCCGCCCGGCACCACCCGGTCGAACAGCATTTCCAGCGCGGCAAGTTCCGCTCCGACCTGGTTGAGGTCGAGATGTAGGTAGGAAATCTTCTGCGGCGCCTCGGTCCGCAGGACATCGGGGATGCGGCCGCGCACGATCCGCACCGTCGGATAGCCCGCGAACCGCGCCTGCACCCGGGCGTGCAGGTCCGGCCCGTGTTCCGGCATCGCGTGATGCGGGTCGCTGTCATCATGTTCGAAAAGATCGTAAGCCCAGAACTGGCGAGGGAATTCCGGCCCGCCCAGATAGTCGACCACGACCTTGACCGCGGTGCCGCGATAACAGCCGCATTCGACGAAGTCGCCCTCGAGCTGGACCGCGTGATAGCCCGCGCAGGCCAGGATATACCGCCGCCAGACCGTCGCCTGGTCGATCGCGTGATCGCCCAGATTGCCCTGCCAGGCGGTCATGAAGGGCTGGTCGTCGAACATCGAGTTGTTGCGCCCCCAGCTGAGGAAATTGTCGGCGAAATGGACGCCGCCCGCCATGCGCTTGGCCATCGCCCGGGCGAAGGCGGCGATCTCGTCGGCATCGGTGATGCCCCAGAAGACCGGAACGAAGAAATCCTGCACGACATGCGGGTCGGCGGGGGGAGTGAGTTTCGGCAGTTGCATGAGAACCCTCTGCGCCAGGACCCTGACGTGCTGTCCGGGCCTGGGCGCAGATAGCCATGCTTGCATTGATGCTGCGTGAATCGAACCGCCCGGGCGTGACCGGCGCGGACCGGGCGCTATCTTCGGGGCGGGAGGTGCCATCCATGCTGCGATCCTGCCTGATCCTGCTTGCGGTCCTGACCGCCTCGTCCGCCGCTGCCGATGGACGGCGGCTCAGCCATTGCATCGCCATCGCCGATGCGGACCCCGGCATCGCCTACCTGCACCGCGCGTCCTTCGGCACGCCGCTCGCCGAGAACACGGTTCGGCTGACCTTCGTCGATCACGCGACCTTTCTGCTCGAAACCCCGGGCGGTCTGGTCGCGGCGACCGATTATACCGGCTATCTCGGCCCGATGCCGGTCACGCCCGACGTGGTGACCATGAACAACGCCCACGAAACCCATTTCACATCCTTTCCCGATCCGGCCATTCCCCATGTGCTGCGGGGCTGGGCCAGGGACGGGGTCGCGGCCGATCATCACCTCGATCTGGGCGAGATGCTTGTGCGCAACGTGCCGACCGACATTCGCGGCTATGACAGTGCGGCGGTCCACCCCAACGGCAACTCGATCTTCGTCTTCGAGGTGGCGGGGCTTTGCATCGGGCATCTGGGCCACCTGCACCACATCCCGGACGAGGCGCAATTCGCGGCGCTCGGGCGACTCGACGTGGTGATGGCGCCGGTCGACGGGCGGCTGACGCTGGACCTGCCCTCGATGATCGCGGTGCTGACCCGGCTGAAAAGCTCGGTGGTGATCCCGATGCACTGGTTCGGCCCCCGGACGCTCGACCGCTTTCTGGCCGGCATGGCGGACGAGTTCGCGGTGACCCGGCCGGGGGATTCGTCGCTCGAGCTGTCGCTTCGCACGCTGCCGTCCCGTCCGACGGTCGTGGTGCTGGAGCTCCTCTCCGACTGAGCTCTCCGCCCGATCTGTCCAACCCTGTCCGACCGGCTTGCCAGCGGGCGGCCCGCCATGCTTCACCGGTGGGGAAAGGAATGCCCATGCTGAACCCTGTCACCGACGCCTTTGCCGCCGACCTGCGCACTCGCCTGCCCGCCGCCGTCTTCTGCGAGTTGACGCCCGCCTATCTGGAAGAGCCGCGTGGCCGGTTCCGGGGGCAGGGAGGGTTGTTGCTGGCGCCGGGGCGGGTCGAGGAGGCGGCCGAGATCGTGCGCGCCTGCGCCACCGCGCGGGTCGGCATCGTGCCCTATGGCGGCGGGACCGGTCTTGTCGGCGGGCAGATCCTGGAAGCGGGCCCCGCCCCGGTAATCGTCACGCTGGAACGGATGCGGGCCATTCGCGCGGTCCATGCCGACGAGAATGTGCTGGTGGCCGAGGCGGGCTGCATCCTGACCGAGGTGCAGGACGCGGCCGAGGCGGCGGGGCGGCTGTTTCCGCTGTCTCTGGCCTCCGAGGGCTCGGCGCGCATCGGCGGGCTTTTGTCGACCAATGCGGGCGGCGTCAACGTCCTGCGCCATGGCAATGCGCGCGATCTCTGCCTCGGGATCGAGGCGGTGCTGCCCGACGGGTCGATCCTGAAGGGGCTCAAGCGGCTCCGGAAGGACAATACCGGCTACGACCTGCGGCATCTTCTGATCGGGGCCGAAGGCACGCTGGGGCTGATCACCGCGGCAGCGCTGAAACTGGCGCCCCGGCCTGCGAGAACGGGCGCGGCGCTTCTGGCGGTGCGCGATCCGGCGGCGGCGCTGGCGCTGCTGGCCATGGCACGGGACCGGGTGGGCGAGGGGATCTCGGCCTTCGAGCTGATCCACCGTGCCGGGTTCGACTTCATCGCCGAGACCCTGCCCGACCTGCGCCGTCCCTTCGCCGATCCGCCGGACTGGACAGTGCTGATCGACCTCGGGCTCGGTGCCGGGCAGGACCCGGCCGCGGCGCTCGAGGACCTTTTTGCCGAGGCCTTCGAGGCGGGGCTGGTCTCGGATGGTCTGGTGGCGCAGTCCGAGGCGCAGCGGCACGATTTCTGGATGGTGCGCGAATCGATCCCGCTGGCCAACCGGCGGATCGGGGCAATCTCGTCCCACGACATCTCGGTGCCGCTTTCCGCGATCCCCGACTTCATCGCCGCGGCCGGACCCGCGCTGGCCCGGATCGGCCGCTTCCGGATCAACTGCTTCGGCCATCTGGGCGACGGCAACCTGCATTACAACGTTTTCCCGATGCCGGGCGAGACCCGGGCCGATCATGAGCCCCGCCGCAGCGCCATCAAGCGCTGCATTCACGATCTGGTGGCCTCCTTCGATGGCTCGGTCAGCGCCGAGCATGGGATCGGGCGGATGAAGGTCGAGGATCTGGAACGCTACGGCGACCCGGCGCGGCTGGCGGCGATGCGGGCGATCAAGGCTGCGCTCGACCCCGCCGGGATCATGAACCCGGGGGCGGTGCTGCGGGCCCCATCCTGATCTCGGGCGCGGACGGCGCGGTCGCGTCGTGGGTATTTTCGCCAAGAAGAAGCGGACGTTCGTTTCTTCTTGGCAGAAATACCCTGGGGGTCCGGGGGCAACGCCCCCGGCGCTGTCGTCAGGCGCCCTCGTAGGCGCAGAGCGTATGCACGTCCATCCCCATCTCTTCCAGCCGCTTGCGGCCGCCAAGATCGGGCAGGTCGACGATGAAGGCGCAACCGATCACCTCGGCGCCAAGCCGTTCGCACAGCTTGATGCCCGCCTCGCAGGTCCCGCCGGTGGCCAGGAGATCGTCGACGATCAGCACCTTTTCGCCCGGAGCGAGCGCGTCGTCATGGATCTCGACCACGGCCTCGCCATATTCGAGCTTGTATTCCTCGGCGATGGTCGCAGCCGGAAGCTTGCCCTTCTTGCGGATCGGCACGAAGCCCTTGGAAAGCTGGTGAGCGATGGCGCCGCCAAGGATGAAGCCGCGTGCCTCGAGCCCCACCACCTTGTCGATCTGCGCCCCGGCATAGGGGTTCAACAACTGGTCGATGGCCATCCGAAACCCGCGCGGATCGGCGAAAAGCGTGGTCACGTCGCGAAACATGATCCCCTCATGGGGGAAATCGACGATGGTGCGGATGTAGTCCTTGACGCTGCTGCTGGCGATCATCCCGGGGGCCCTCTGCTTCAGATCCTTCGGGCCCCGGTTCTGGCGCAAGGCCTTGCCCCCCGCAAGGGCGTGGTTTGACGCAAGCGGCGGGTCGGCTGCGACGGATCAGCTGCGCGAGGTCATGAAATAGCGGTAGAACCGGTCGGAAATCCAGCTGAGATGCGGTTTGCGCCAGTCCATCCGGTCCCGCGTCAACAGGGTCTGCGCGACATGAAGATTCATTTTCCCGATCCCTTCCTTTTTCTCTTGTGGACCCATGCCCGCTTGAGGTTAATGGAAAATGTATATACATCGCCTAGGCAAAAATCAATGGCGGCGTGAGGTCCGGATGGGGAAGAAGGGCGGCAAGAAGGACAGTCAGCTGGTGTTGCGGCTGGACAAGGACGAGCGCGAGGAATTTGTCGCGCTCTGCAAGGCGCTCGATACCAGTGCGGCGCGCGAGATCCGGGCCTTCATCCGGAAATTCGTGCGCGAGAACGGTTCCGAGCCGCGAAAGTAGCGGTGCGGCGCCAAAGACCGCAAGGCCGCGCCTCGCGCCCCTTGAAGGGGACGCGGCGCCATCCTAGGTCGGCCTCGCCGCGCCCCGGGTCCGGGCGCGGCCGGCGGGGTCGGGGCCTTGGAGTTTTCCCTTGGATATCGTCCTGGTTCTGGCCGGGCTCGCGGCGCTGATCGCGGGCGGCGAGCTTCTGGTGCGCGGCGCGGTCGCGCTGGCCCGGCGCTTTGGCGTGTCGCCGATGATCATCGGGCTGACCTTCGTCGGGTTCGGCACCTCGACGCCCGAACTGGTGACGAGCCTGCAGGCGGCGCTGACCGGCGCGCCCGACATCGCCCTTGGCAATGTCGTCGGCAGCAATATCGGCAACATCCTTCTTATCCTCGGGCTGGCGGCGCTGGTGCGGCCGATGCAGGTCTGTCCGGCCGCCCTGCGGCGCGACGGCGGCGCGCTGGCGCTTGCGACCGGCCTTGCCGTGCTGGCCATGCTGGGCGGCGCGCTGGGGCGCGGCAGCGGTGCGGCGGGGCTGACGCTGCTGGTGGCCTATCTTGCCGTCACCATCTGGCAGGAGCGGCGGTCCGCGACCGCGGCCGGGGCGGTTTACGAGGCCGAGGCAGAGACGCTCGGCCCGCTCGACCGACCGGGGCTGGCCCTGCCGGTCATGGCGCTCGGGCTGGGGCTGACGCTGGCCGGGGCCAAACTTCTGGTAGCGGGGGCGGTGGGGCTTGCCGCCGCGGCTGGCTTGTCCGAGGCGGTGATCGGGTTGACCGTGGTCGCCATCGGCACGTCGATGCCCGAGCTTGTCACCTCGCTGATGGCGGCGCGGCGCGGCGAAAGCGGTGTTGCCATCGGCAATGTCATCGGCAGCAACATCTTCAACCTTCTGGGCATCCTTGGCGTGACCGCCCTGGTGCAGCCGCTGGAGGTGGCCGGGCGGATCGCCGGGTTCGATGTCTGGGTGATGCTGGCGGCCACGGCCGGGCTGATCGTCGTGGCCTGGACCGGCGGGCGGATCACGCGGGCCGAGGGCGGGGGTCTGGTGGCCGGCTATGGCGTCTATCTGACGGCGCTTCTGCTGAGCGCAGCGGCCTGATTGGGGCGCTTGTTCTTGTGCGAACGCCCGGCCGTGCAGGCCGGGCGTCAGGGTCGTTTTCGGCTTAGCGGCCGAGCACGCGGCCCGCGACGGCGTCGAGCCGGGCCAGCAGCGCCGGGTCGCGTTTCTCTGGGGCGGTGATCAGCGCGTATTCCAGCGCAGTGTCGCAGCCCTTGTCGCAGGGCTTGTGCGCGCCCAGCAGCCGGGGCAGGCGGCTGACCATGCCGCGCGCCTTTTCGGCGTTGCCGATCAGGGTCTTGACGATATCGGCCACCTCGACCGCGTCATGGTCGGGATGCCAGCAATCGTAATCGGTGACCATCGCGATCGAGGCATAGCAAAGCTCGGCCTCGCGGGCGAGCTTGGCCTCGGGCATGTTGGTCATGCCGATCACGTCGCAGCCCCAGTTCTCGCGATAAAGCTTCGACTCGGCGAGCGTCGAGAATTGCGGGCCTTCCATCGCCAGATAGGTGCCGCCGCTATGCACGGTGATGCCCTCGTCGCGCGCGGCCTGCAGGCAGGCGGCCGACAGCCGGGCGCAGGTCGGATGCGCCATGCTGACATGGGCCACGCAGCCTTCGCCGAAGAAGCTTTTCTCGCGGGCGATGGTGCGGTCGACGAACTGGTCGACCACGACGAATTCGCCCGGGGCGAAATCCTCGCGGAACGAGCCGCAGGCCGAGACCGAGACGACATCGGTGGCGCCGATCCGTTTCAGCGCGTCGATATTGGCGCGGTAGGGCACGGAGGTCGGCGAATGCACGTGGCCGCGGCCATGGCGCGGCAGGAAGGCCATCTTCATCCCGTCGAGCGTGCCGGTCAGGATCTCGTCCGAGGGTTTGCCCCAGGGGGTGTCCACCGCCTGCCAGCGCGCGTCCTCAAGCCCGTCGATGTCGTAGACGCCCGAGCCGCCGATCACCGCGATCATTCGTTCCATGTCATCCGTCCCTCTTTTTGGATCTGGCATGCCGGCGCCCCTTTTAAGCGTCCCGTCCCGGAATGGAAACGGCGCCAAGGCCGCATGTCCATTAATTCCGCGGGTGGCGGCTTCGGCCGATTGGTCTTGGTCTCAGTCGCCGGGGCGCTTCAGCTCGAAGGTGTCGCGCACCACGGCATAATCGCGATAGCCGAGCCGGGCGAGCGGCCGGAACCGGGTGACCTCGAAGCGGCCGTCGACCAGGCAGTCGTCGCGCAGATGGATGCCGGTGACCTCGCCGAAGACGGCGAAATTGGCCGCCCCCGGCAGCGTGACGATCCGGGTCAGCCGACATTCCAGCGCGGCCGGTGCTCCGGCCACCCGCGAACAGGCGATGGTCTCGCAAGGGGCGCGGGCGATCCCGGCGAGGGCGAATTCGTCGGTCTCGCGCGGGGCGGGGGCCGAGGTCGCGTTCATCGCATCGGTAGCGGCCTCCTCGACGATCATGACGCAAAAGACTCCAGTGTCGCGGATATTGGCCACGCTGTCCTTGGTGCCGTCGCGATCCGGCTTGGCCGAAGTCGAGGCGAACATCACCTGGGGCGGTTCGTAGGCCACGGCATTGAAGAAGGAATAGGGCGCGAGGTTGTCCCGTCCCGCGCCGTCGCGGGTCGAGATCCAGCCGATGGGCCGGGGGGCGACGATGGCGCCGAACGGGTTGTGCGGCAGGCCGTGACCGGCCTCGGGGCGGTAGAACATGGCGGTCCTCTCGGGCATTTCCCCCGGCATAACCTCGTGCTAGGGCCGGTTCCAGCAACAAGGGAGAGCGCGGTGAACCGGGTGGCGGAAGAAACGGCCGAGGACTGGTGGGACGTCGAGGCGCTTTACGACCTCTGTTTCGCGCCGGGGCGCACGGCGCTGTCGTCCTACCGGCTGCGGGACGGGGTGCCGCCAGTCGCGGCGCTGTGCCTGACCGCGCGGGACGAGGCCGGCATCCTGGCGGCGGCGATCCGCTACTGGCCGATCCGGATCGGTGCGGCCGGGGCGCTGCTGCTGGGGCCGGTCGCGGTGCACCCGACGCGCCAGGGCGAGGGGCTCGGGGCGCTTCTCATACGCGACTCGCTGGCGCGGGCCGAGGCGCTGGGGGTGGACCGGGTGATGCTGGTGGGGGACGCGCCCTATTACGCGCGGTTCGGGTTCACCAAGCTCGACGCGGTCGAGATGCCGCCGCCCACGAACCCGGACCGGGTTCTCGGGATCGCGCTGTCTCCCGGCGCCTGGGACGGGGTGGCTGGCCTCGTGACGCGCGCGACCCCGGACTGAGGGCGATTGGGGGCGGGCCGGTTTGGGCGGGCCCCAATTCTTCTGCGAAGAATTGCGCCCGGGTCCGGCCGTTGGCGAGGGCCCCCGGGCGGCGATTGGGCCGGACAAACCGGCCGGCGGGACGACCCGGCCCGACGGGGACGCTTGACGGGCGGGGTCCGCGCCCCCTACATGCCCGCGCACCCAAGCCAGGAGAGACGGGATCATGGGCTTCAAGACCGGCATCGTCGGCCTGCCGAACGTGGGCAAATCGACCCTTTTCAACGCGCTGACCCGCACCGCAGCGGCGCAGGCGGCGAATTTCCCGTTCTGCACCATCGAGCCCAATGTGGGCGAGGTTGCCGTTCCCGATCCGCGTCTCGACAAGCTGGCGGAGATCGCGGGGTCGAAACAGATCATCCCGACCCGGATGACCTTCGTCGACATTGCGGGGCTGGTGAAGGGCGCCTCCAAGGGCGAGGGGCTCGGCAACCAGTTCCTGGCCAATATCCGCGAATGCGACGCCATCGCCCATGTGCTGCGCTGCTTCGAGGATGGCGACGTCACCCATGTCGAGGGCCGGGTCGATCCGGTCGCCGATGCCGAGGTGATCGAGACCGAGCTGATGATCGCCGACATGGAATCGATCGAGAAGCGTCTGCAGGGGCTCGTCCGCAAGGTCCGGGGCGGCGACAAGGACGCCATCCAGCAGGAGCGTCTTCTGAAAGCCGCGCTCGACGCCCTCAACGCGGGCCGTCCCGCCCGCACCGTCGCGGTGGCCGAGGACGATGCCAGGGCCTGGGGCATGCTGCAGCTTCTGACCGCCAAGCCCGTGCTGTATGTCTGCAACGTCGCCGAGGAAGAGGCCGCGTCCGGCAATGCCTTCTCGGCCGCCGTGGCGGCCATGGCCGAGACGGAGGGCGCGGCCAGCGTCGTGATCTCGGCCAAGATCGAGGAAGAGATCAGCCAGCTCGATCCCGAGGAGTCCGAGGTCTTTCTGGAAGAGCTTGGGCTGGAGGAAGCAGGCCTCGACCGGCTGATCAAGGCGGGCTACGGGCTTCTGGGGCTCGAGACCTATTTCACCGTGGGCCCCAAGGAGGCCCGCGCCTGGACCATTCCGCTGGGCACCTCGGCGCCCAAGGCCGCGGGCGTCATCCATGGCGATTTCGAGCGCGGCTTCATCCGGGCCGAGACCATTGCCTTTGACGATTTCATCGCCCATGGCGGCGAGCAGGGGGCCAAGGACGCGGGCAAGATGCGCGCCGAAGGCAAGGGCTATGTCGTCCAGGATGGCGACGTGATGCATTTCCTCTTCAATACCTGAGCCCTCAAGCCGGACCGGGCGGGGCGGCCTTTCCGGCCGCGCCCGTCCGCGCTAGAAAGAACAGGCGCGGTTTCGGGAGCCACCCATGAAGACGATCCACATCCTGAACGGTCCGAACCTGAACCTGCTTGGGCAGCGCGAGCCCGAGATCTATGGTCGCGAGACGTTGGCCGATGTCGAGACCGCCTGCGCCCGGGTGGCCGGGGAAAAGGGGTTCTCCGTCACGCTGCGGCAGTCGAACCACGAAGGGCAGATCGTCGACTGGATTCACGAGGCGCGGCAGACCGCCTGCGCCATCGTCATCAACCCGGCGGCCTTCACCCATACCTCGGTCGCGATCCTCGATGCGCTGAACGCCTTCGAGGGGCCGGTGATCGAGGTGCATATCTCGAACGTTCACAAGCGCGAAGCCTTCCGCCACCGGTCCTATGTCTCGCTGCGGGCCGATGGCGTCATCGCCGGCTGCGGGATCGAGGGCTACGAACTGGGCGTGCGGCGGATCTGTTCGCTTCTGGCCTGAGCCCCCTGATCGTCGCGTCCCCGGCGCGGTAGCCTGTCCTCCGCGGCGCCCTGACCCAGCGCGGAGCACACGGGTTTTCCGTGCGGCGCTTCCCCCCCTGTCGCTTTCGCCTATCTCAGAGCCATGGACATTGTCGTTCTCACCACCATTACCGCCTGCCTTTTCGTGGTCATCGCCGCAGCGGAACCGCTGGCCGCGCGGCTGAGGCTGCCCTATGCGGTGATCCTGGCGGTTCTGGGGATGATGATCGGCGCGGGCGCCATCTTCTTCCTGCGGACCGACCTGACCGATGCGCTCAATCCGGTGGCCGAGGCGATCCTCAACCTGCCGATCCGGTCGAACGTCTTTCTTTACGTTTTCCTGCCGATGCTGCTTTTCCAGGTCACGCTGGGGATGAACCTGCGCCGCATGCTGGACGACTGGGTGCCGATCCTGATGCTGGCGGTGGTCGCGGTCGTGGTCGCGACGCTGTCGGTGGGCTACGCGCTGGCCTGGGCAAGCCCCTGGCCGATCACCGTCTGCCTGCTGATCGGGGCCATCGTCTCGACCACGGATCCGTCGGCCGTGGTGGGCATCTTCCGGTCGATCTCGGCGCCGCGGCGTCTTGCCCGCATCATCGAGGGCGAAAGCCTCCTGAACGACGCCGCCGCCATCGCGCTCTTTGGTCTGTTCATGAGCTTTGTCATGGATAACGTGCCCGACCCCGCCTTTTCCTCGGCGCTGGGGCGCTTTCCGATGCTGATCGCGGGCGGGGCCGTCACCGGCTGGATCTGCGCGCGGGTGGCGATATGGACGATGACGCTGTTCCAGCGGTTCGAGCTGGCGCAGATCTCGCTGTCGGTGGCGCTGCCCTATCTGGCCTATATCCTCGCCGAGCGCAGCGTCGGCGCCTCGGGCGTGATCGCCGTGGTGGCGGCGGGGCTGACGCTGAACCTGATGGGGCCGGGGCGGCTGGCGCCCTCGGCGATGACGAACCTGCGCGAAGTCTGGGACCTGCTGGCGCATTGGGCCGGGGCGCTGATCTTCGTGCTGGCCGCACTGCTGATCCCGCGCCTGATGGAAGAGGTGCGGCTGGACGATCTGGGCCTTGTCGCCGCCGTGGCCGTGGCGGCCATCGCGGCGCGGGTCGTGATCCTCTTCGGGCTCTTGCCGCTTCTGACCCTGCTGCGGCTTTCGCCCATGGTCGAGCGGCCCTATCGCGTGGCGATCCTCTGGGGCGGTCTGCGCGGCGCGGTCACGCTGGCGCTGGCGCTGGCGGTGACCGAAAGCGTCCATGTCCCGGTCGAGGTCAAGCGCGTGGTCGGTATCCTTGCGACCGGGTTCACGCTGTTCACCCTGCTCGTGCAGGGGACGACATTGCGGCCGGTGATCCGGCTTCTGGGGCTCGACCGGCTGTCGCCCATCGACCGGGCGCTGTCCAACCAGGTGGTGGCGGTCGCGCTGCAGACGGTGCGCGAGGACGTCGCCCGCACCACCGAAACCTATGATCTCTCGCACGACATCGTGCGCTCCGAGGCCAAGCGCTTCGGCGAGCGGCTGGACGAGGCGGTGAAGACCGCCGATGCGGATGCCGAGATCCTTGATCGGGACCGCGTGACGCTGGGGCTGGTGGCGCTTGCCGGGGCCGAACGGGACGCCATCCTGAACCGCATTCGCGACCGCACCATCCCGCTCGGGCTTGCCGAACGGATGCTGTCGAATGCCGACCGACTGATCGAGGGCGCGCGCACCGGCGGGCGGTCAGGCTATCGCACCGCCTCGAAGGCCAGCACCGGCTACAGCCGCGCCTTCCGGCTGGCGGTGGTGCTGAACAACCGGCTGCGCATCGCAGGTCCGCTGGCGCGGCTGACCGCCGACCGGTTCGAGGACCTGCTGATCCAGCGGCTGGTGCTGCGCGATCTGGGCGGGTTCATCGAGGCGCGCATCCGGCGCATCCACGGACGCCGGGTGGCGGACCTGTTGCAGGAACTTCTGGAACGGCGCGACGAGGCGCTGGAAACCGCGCTGGACGGGCTGAGGCTGCAATTCCCGGGCTATGCCGAGGAACTGGAGCGCCGCTTCATCCGTCGCACCGCGCTGCGGCTGGAGGAACGCGAATACCGGTCGCTGCGCGAGGACGGGCTGATCGGGGCCGAGCTGTTCGCGGTGCTGATGCAGGAGATCGACCGTCGCCGCGCCGCGGCCGAAGAGCGCCCGCGGCTGGATCTTGCCATGAGCAAGGCCGATCTGGTCCGGCGCTTCCCGCTCTTCGCGGGGCTCGACGAAGCGGTGCTGCGGCGGCTGGTGCGCGCTCTGGTGACCCGCCATGCCGATCCGGGTGAGGTGATCTTCCGCAAGGAGATGCCCGCGCGTTCGGTCTTCTTCATCGCCAGCGGCGCGGTCGAGATGGAGATGGCGGGCCAGATCGCGCGGCTTGGCCGGGGCGAGATGTTCGGGCAGATGGCGATCCTGACCCGCAGGCCGCGCCGGGCCGAGGTGCGGGCCATCGCCCCCTCGACGCTTCTGGTCCTCGACGAGGCGCGGTTCCGCAAGCTGCTGTCGAACAGTCCCGCGATGCGCGAAGCCGTCCTTGAAAGCGCGGCTAGGCGCGGCATGGCCCCCGAAAAGATCCTGCCCGCCGAAGCACCCGCCGCGTAAGCGTTGGCAGGACCGGTCCCCGGAAACGTGGTGCGTTTCCGGATGGGGCGGCCTGCGATCCCTCTGCATGGATCGGTTCGGTGTCATACCCCGGCGCGCGGCACTGTCCGTCCTCGGCCGGGTCCGGGATCTTTCCCCGCCAAACGAAAAACGCCCGGCCAGCAAGGGCCGGGCGCCACGGTTGCGCAAAAAGGGCTCAGTTGCTCCAGGACTGGATCAGATCGTCATAGGCGACGGTCTTGGGCTCTTCTTCCTCGTTGGCGAGCTTCGGCTTCGGCGCGCCGGGCTGTTCGAGCCAGTATTCCGCGTCGCGTTCTTCGTTCAGCTTCGGCCCCAGATCGCCCTGCACGCCCGCGCGTTCGAGACGGCTCAGAACCTTCTCCTGATCGGCGCAAAGCGAGTCCAGTGCCTCTTGCGGGGTCTTCGCGCCCGACATCGCATCGCCGATATTCTGCCACCAGAGCTGGGCGAGCTTCGGATAGTCGGGGATGTTGGTGCCCGTCGGCGACCACTGCACCCGGGCGGGCGAGCGGTAGAACTCGACAAGCCCGCCCAGCATGGGTGCGCGGTCGGTGAAGTGCTGCGAGTTGATGGTGGAGTCGCGGATGAAGGTCAGCCCCACGTCCGATTTCTTCACATCGACCGTCTTCGAGGTGACGAACTGGGCATAAAGCCAGGCCGCCTTGGCCCGGTCCACGGGCGTCGATTTCATCAGCGTCCAGGACCCGGCATCCTGATAGCCGATCTTCATGCCCTCTTCCCAATAGGCGCCATGCGGGCTGGGGGCCATCCGCCATTTCGGCGTGCCGTCCTCGTTCAGCACCGCGCCCGCGCCATCGCCCACCATGTCGGCGGTGAACGCGGTGTACCAGAACATCTGCTGGGCGATCTGGCCCTGGGCGGGCACCGGACCGGCCTCCGAGAAGGTCATGCCCGCCGCCGTGGGGGGCGAGTATTTCTGCAGCCATTCGATCGCCTTCGTGACCGCATAGACCGCCGCGGGCGAATTGGTGGCGCCGCCGCGGGCCATGCAGGACCCCACGGGCTGGCTGTTCTCGTTCACCCGGATGCCCCATTCGTCGACCGGCAGGCCATTGGGTTCGCCTTTGTCGCCCATGCCCGCCATCGACATCCAGGCATCGGTATAGCGCCAGCCGAGCGAGGGGTCCTTCTTGCCGTAATCCATGTTGCCGTAGATGTCGCCCTCGGCGCCCATGTAGGACATGTCGCGGCCGGTGAAGAACTCGGCGATGTCCTGATAGGCGGACCAGTTGACCGGGACGCCCAGATTGTAGCCGTACTTGGCCTTGAAATCCTCCATGGTCTTCGGGTCGGTGAACCAGTCGTAGCGGAACCAGTAGAGGTTCGCGAATTGCTGGTCGGGCAGCTGATACAGCTTGCCGTCCGGGCCGGTGGTGAAGCTGGTGCCGATGAAGTCCTCAAGGTCGAGCCCCGGGTTCGTCACGTCGGCGCCTTCGCCCGCCATCCAGTCGGTCAGGTTGCGGGCCTGCTGATAGCGCCAATGGGTGCCGATCAGGTCGCTGTCGTTGATATAGGCGTCGTAGATGTTCTCGCCCGACTGCATCTGGGTCTGCAGCTTTTCGACCACGTCGCCCTCTCCGATCAGGTCGTGGGTGACCTTGATGCCGGTGATCGCGCTGAAGGCCGGGGCCAGCACCTTGGATTCGTATTCATGGGTGGTGATGGTTTCCGAAACGACCTTGATCTCCATCCCCGCGAAGGGTTTGGCGGCGTCGACGAACCATTGCATCTCGGCCTCCTGATCGGCGCGCGACAGCACCGACATGTCGCCGATCTCGGCGTCGAGGAAGCTGCGCGCCTCGTCCATCCCTGCCCAGCCGGGCGCGGCCAGAAGGCCCAGCGCCAACCCCAGCGCGGTTGTGGTTCGGTATCCGTGGGTCATGGTTTCCTCCCTATTGAACCCAGTCTTTTCGTGTCGTCGGGCCGTGCGTCAGCGCGGCGGGCCTCCAATCCCGCCGCCCGACCGTCCTGCGCGGGTCACACCCAGCGGAAGACGGCCGCGGCCCAGCCCGCGCAAAGGATCAGCGCGCCCCATTGCGGCCAGGGCGCAAGCCCCAGCCAGGCCAGATTGAGAAAGGCCGCGCCCAGCAACGTGATGAAGAGCCGGTCGCCGCGGGTCGTCTCGAACCTGAGCACACCCACGCGCGGGGTTTCCGGAAACCGGATCGCCAGCACGGTGAACAGCACCAGAAGCGCCGCGATCGTGGCGAAGAAGGCCGCCGTGGGCCAGGTCCAGGCCATCCAGTCCATGCGCTTACCCCGTCTTCACGTAGACATGCAGGCCGTGTTCCTTGCGGCCGGTATCCTCGATCCCCTCGAACCGGCCCTCCCGTACGGCCCGCAGGAAATCGTTGCCGATCCCCACCTTCTCGCCGATCCAGAGCGTATCCCATCGGGCGCCGACCGCGTCGGGCAAGTGGAATTCGCCGGGGGCCAGCGCATCGAGCGCGTCCCGGATCATGGCTTCCTGATCTGCTGTCATCAAACCCTCCCGAGGGCAAAACCCCTGGCGATGTAATTGCGCACGAAGTAGATCACGAGCGCACCGGGCACGATGGTCAGCACACCCGCGGCGGCCAGCACCCCCCAGTCCAGTCCCGAGGCGCTGACCGTGCGTGTCATGGTAGCGGCGATGGGCTTGGCGTCCACGCTGGTCAGCGTCCGCGACAGCAGAAGCTCGACCCAGGAGAACATGAAGCAGAAGAAGGCCGCGACCCCGATGCCCGAGGCGATCAGCGGCATGAAGATCTTCACGAAGAAGCGCGGGAAGGAATAGCCGTCGATATAGGCAGTCTCGTCGATTTCCTTGGGCACGCCGCGCATGAAGCCCTCGAGGATCCAGACCGCCAGCGGCACGTTGAAGAGGCAATGCGCCAGTGCCACCGCGATATGGGTGTCGAAAAGCCCGACCGAGGAATAGAGCTGGAAGAAGGGCAGGGCAAACACCGCGGGCGGGGCCATACGGTTCGTCAGCAGCCAGAAGAACAGATGCTTGTCGCCGAGGAATGTGTAGCGGCTGAAGGCATAGGCGGCGGGCAGCGCGACGGTGATCGAGATGACCGTGTTCATCACCACGTAGATCATCGAATTGACATAGCCCATGTACCAGGACGGGTCGGTCAGGATGGTCGCGTAGTTCCGGAAGGTCAGATCCTTCGGCCAGAGGCTGAAGCTGCCGAGGATCTCGGCATTGGTCTTCAGGCTCATGTTCAGCAGCCAGTAGATCGGCAAGAGCAGGAACAGAAGGTAAGCCACCATCACCACGGCGCGGGCATTTACCCGGGGCAGGACGCGCGAGGCGGGCAGGGCAGGGGCGTCGGCCATCACTTGCCCTCCCGTTTTTCCATGTTCACCATCACGGTGTAGAAGACGTAGGACACGAGCAGGATCACCAGGAAATACATCAGCGAGAAGGCGGCCGCGGGTCCGAGGTCGAACTGCCCCAGCGCCATCTTCACCAGGTCGATCGACAGGAAGGTGGTGGCGTTGCCGGGCCCGCCGCCGGTGACCACGAAGGGCTCGGTATAGATCATGAAGCTGTCCATGAACCTCAGCAGCACGGCGATCATCAGCACACCCTGCATCTTCGGCAGTTCGATATAGCGGAAGACCGCCCAGCGGCTGGCCTGGTCGATCCGCGCCGCCTGATAATAGGCGTTGGGGATCGATTGCAGCCCCGCATAGGCCAGAAGCGCCACCAGCGAGGTCCAGTGCCAGACATCCATCACGATGACCGTGGTCCAGGCGGCGAAGAAGCCCTGGGTGTAGTTGTAGTCGACCCCCAGCGCGTTCAGCGTGTAGCCCAGCAGCCCGATATCCTCGCGCCCGAAGATCTGCCAGATGGTGCCGACGACGTTCCACGGGATCAGAAGCGGCAGCGCCATCAGCACCAGACAGACCGAGGCCCAGACGCCCTTCTTGGGCATCGACAGCGCCACCAGAATGCCCAGCGGCACCTCGATGGCGAGGATGATCCCCGAAAAGACCAGCTGGCGCCCCAGCGCGTCCCACATCCGCTCCGAGGCGAGCGTCTCGCGGAACCATTCGAGCCCGGCCCAGAAGAACTGGTTCTGCCCGAACGTGTCCTGCACCGAGTAGTTCACGACCGTCATCAGCGGGATCACCGCCGAGAAGGCCACCAGCACCAGCACCGGCAGCACCAGGAACCACGCCTTGTGATTGACTGTCTTTTCCATCAGGCGGCGCTCCCTTGTGCCGGGGCGACCAGCCAGTCGTCGGCATAGACATTGACGTTGGCCGGGTCGAACACGACGCGCGAGGCCTCGGCCGGGATGGTCTCGCCCTCGGCGGCGAGAATGTTGATCTCGGTCCCGAAGCAGGTCGCGCGCAGGATCTTGTGGCGGCCCACATCCTCGATGCGGGAGATCCGGACCGGCAGCCCCTCGTCCTTCGACAGCCGGGCGAATTCGGGACGCACCCCGATCCGGGTGCTGCCCGCGAGCGCCCCGTAGCGGCCGCCAAGGGGCACATGGATGCCGTTCACATAGGCCCGGTCGCCCTCGATCGTCGCGGGCAGCAGGTTCATCCCCGGCGAGCCGATGAAATAGCCCACGAAGGTATGGGCGGGTCGCTCGAACAATTCCTGCGGCGTGCCAATCTGCACAACGCGGCCGTCATGCATGACCACGACCTTGTCGGCGAAGGTCAGAGCCTCGGTCTGGTCGTGGGTGACGTAGATCATCGTATGGCCGAACTCGTGATGCAGCGATTTCAGCTGGGTCCGAAGCTCCCACTTCATGTGCGGGTCGATCACCGTCAGCGGCTCGTCGAACAGAAGCGCGTTGACCTCGCGCCGCACCATCCCGCGCCCCAGACTGATCTTCTGCTTGGCATCGGCGGTCAGCCCGCGCGCCTTGCGGCTCAGCTGATCCTCCATGCCGATCATCCGCGCGACCGCCTGCACCCTCTCGGCGATATAGGCCGGGTCGCGGCCCCGGTTGCGCAACGGGAAGGCCAGGTTCTCGCGCACGGTCATGGTGTCGTAGACTACGGGAAACTGGAACACCTGCGCGATGTTGCGCTGGGCGGTGGGGGCGGCGGTCATGTCGACCCCGTCGAAGAGGATGCGCCCCCGGCTGGGCGTCAGCAGCCCCGAGATGATGTTCAGAAGCGTGGACTTGCCGCAGCCCGAGGCTCCCAGCAGCGCGTAGGCCGCGCCGTCCTCCCAGTCGAGGTTCAGCTCCTTCAGGGCGTAGTCGTCGGGCGATTGCGGGGCGGGCAGGTAGGAATGGGCGAGGTGTTCCAGCGTGATCCGGGCCATGGTCGCTCCTCCTCAGGCCGCAAGGGCATAGGCTGCGGGGGCGACAAGCGCGCCGTCCTCGCCGAAGATGTAGACATGCGACGGGTCCAGATAG
This sequence comes from Rhodovulum viride, assembly GCF_003265965.1. Classification (NCBI taxonomy): domain Bacteria; kingdom Pseudomonadati; phylum Pseudomonadota; class Alphaproteobacteria; order Rhodobacterales; family Paracoccaceae; genus Rhodovulum; species Rhodovulum viride. The sequence continues at coordinate 58,640 of NZ_MUAV01000021.1, forward strand.
ACCGGCAGCGCGGCCCCGATCCGAAGATCGCGGATGCCGTGGATCACGCCCACCCAGCGTTCGCCATGGTGGTCGAGATGGATGAAGGTTTCGGACCCGGTGATCTCGAAGACCGCAAGCCCGGTGTGAAAGACCATAGCATCGGCGGTGTGGCGTTCGATCTCGACATGGTTCGGGCGGAAGCCGGCGGTATAGCGCCCGTCGGCGAGTGCGGCGAGAGCGCCCTTCGCCTCGACCCACTGGCCGTCGCCGAACATCAGCCGTCCGCCGGTCTTCGAGACCCTGAGGAAGTTCATCGGCGGGTCGGAATAGACCCGCGCCGTGATCGCGTCCGCCGGTTGCCGGTAGACCCGGGGGGCGGGGCCGAACTGGGTGATTCGTCCTTCCCACAGCGTCGCGGTGTTGCCCCCCAGCAAAAGCGCCTCTTCGGGTTCGGTCGTGGCATAGACGAAGATCGCGCCGGAAGAGGCGAAGATCCGCGGGATCTCGGCGCGCAGTTCCTCGCGCAGCTTGTAGTCGAGATTGGCCAGCGGCTCGTCCAGCAGCACCAGGCCCGCGTCCTTCACCAGCGCGCGCGCCAGCGCGCATCGCTGCTGCTGGCCGCCCGACAGTTCCAGCGGCTTGCGGTCAAGAAGCGGCGACAGCCGCATCATGTCGGCGGTCTTCTTCACCGCGCGGTCGATCTCGTCGCGGCTGCGGCCCTCGAGCCGCAGCGGCGAGGCGATGTTGTCGTAGACCGTCATCGAGGGGTAGTTGATGAACTGCTGATAGACCATCGCGACGCGGCGGTCCTGCACCCGCATGCCCGTCACGTCCTCGCCCTGCCACAGGATGCGCCCGGTCGTGGGCCGGTCGAGCCCGGCCATCAGCCGCATCAGCGTGGTCTTTCCCGAAAGCGTCGGCCCCAGCAGCACGTTCATCGTGCCGGGTTCCAGCGTCAGATCGGTCGCATGGATATGCGTCCGGCCGTTCACGACCTTCGACAGGCCGTCAAGCGTCAGCGCCATCGCGGCACTCCTCCCTTATTCCGTCCCTGGGCCCGTCTCGGCCGCCTATTCGGCGGCGGCGGGCAAGTCCTTGGGACGCTTATCCGTCATCCAGGCGTCAAGCCCGGCAATCTCGTCGGGGCTCAGTCTGAGCCCAAGCTTGCTGCGGCGCCAGACCACATCGGCGGCCTCGCGCGCGAATTCGCGGTCCATCAGCCAGCGCACCTCGGCTTCGGTCAGGGTCGCGCCGAAGTCGCGCCCCAGATCCTCGGGGCTGCGCGCGCCATCCAGCAGGTCTGCCGCCTCGGTGCCATAGGCGCGCACCAGCCGGCGTGCCCAGCGGTCGGTCAGGAACGGGTGCGCCGCCTTGAGCCGCGCGATCAGGTCCTCGACGCCATCGACCGGAAAATCCCCACCCGGCAGCGGCACGCCCGCGGTCCAGCGGCCCGGCAGGCCCTCGTTCACCTCGGAGATCTTTTCCAGCGCGGATTCGGCAAGCCGGCGATAGGTCGTGATCTTGCCGCCGAAGACGTTCAGCAGCGGCGCGCCGGCGCGGTTCAGCTTGACCACGTAATCGCGCGAGGCGGCGGTGGCAGAGCCCTCGCCCTCGTCATGCAGCGGCCGCACGCCGGAATAGGTCCAGACGATATCCTCGACGGTGACGTCCTGCCGGAAATAGCGGTTCACGAAGGCCAGCAGATAGTCGCGTTCGGCCTCGGTGCAGACGGGGGGCGTGTCGGGGTCCGCATGTTCGGCATCGGTCGTGCCGATCAGGGTGAAATCGGTCTCGTAGGGGATGGCGAAGACGATCCGGCCGTCCTGCCCCTGGAAGAAATAGCACCGCTCGTGATCGAAGAGCTTCCGCGTCACGATATGACTGCCGCGCACCAGCCGCACCCGGTCGGACGAGGTTTCGTGCAGCGTCTCGCCGATCACCTCGCCCGCCCAGGGGCCGGCGGCATTGACCAGCATCCGGGCGCGGCGGGTGAAGACCTCGCCGGTCTGCTGGTCGCGCAGCGTGACCGTCCAGAGGTCCGGGCCGCGCGCGGCGCCGATGACACGGGTGCGGACGAGGATCTCGGCGCCGCGCTCGGCGGCATCGCGGGCGTTCAGCGCGACCAGACGCGCATCCTCTATCCAGCAGTCGGAATATTCATAGGCCCGCTGGAAGCTGTCCTTCAGCGGCTGGCCCGCCGGGTCTGTCGCCAGATCCAGCGTGCGGGTCGCGGGCAGGATCTTGCGGCCCCCGAGGCTGTCGTAAAGAAAAAGCCCCAGACGGATCATCCAGGCCGGACGGCGGCCCTTCATCCACGGCATGACCGTGGACAGCAGTCTCGACGCGGGAGTGCTGGCATCGAACCGCATCCGCGTGTCGAGCGGCAGCACGAAGCGCATCGGCCAGCTGATATGGGGCATCGCGCGCAACAGCGTCTCGCGCTCGATCAGCGCCTCGCGGACCAGACGAAACTCGAAATACTCGAGATAGCGCAGCCCGCCGTGAAAGAGCTTGGTCGAGGCCGAGGAGGTCGCCGAGGCCAGATCGCCCATCTCGGCCAGCGTGACGCTCAGTCCGCGCCCGGCGGCGTCGCGGGCGATTCCACAGCCATTGATGCCGCCGCCCACGATCAGCAGGTCGGTCGGGTCGGACTGGGGCGTTGTCGCAAGGGGCGCGGGCATGAATCGGTCCTTTCGGTAGAGTCAACGAACCACGCTGCGACAAGTTGCGTCAATCGGAATTTTCGTTTTTATTCCGTTTCTGTTCGGTATGGCCTGAAGCGCGCAGCTTCATGCGCGATTGGCCGAGTGCGCCTTTCGCATTTGCAGCATGCGCGCGTCCTCGCGGCGGAACTCAGGCGATCTCTGCCGCCGGTCCGGGCTGCGCCGCTTGCGAGGCATCGGAAAATCGAACAATTTGGAGCGGAAAGGAAAACCGATGTCCCAGACCCTGCGCGCCCCCGACATCCTCGACATCGCCCGCCGCGAGGGCCGTGTCACCGTCGAGGCGCTGGCCGAACATTTCGGGGTGACCGTCCAGACCATCCGCCGCGACCTCGCCGATCTGGCCGAGGCGGGCAAGCTCGAGCGGGTCCATGGCGGCGCGATCCTGCCCTCGGGCGTGACCAATATCGGCTACGAACACCGGCGCGACCTGAACCCCGAGGCCAAGGCGGCCATCGCCCGGCGCTGTGCCCGGGCGATCCCCGACGAGGCGTCGGTCTTTCTCAATATCGGGACCTCGACCGAGGCGGTCGCGCGCGAGCTTTCGCATCACCGCAATCTGCTGGTGGTGACCAACAACATGAACGTGGCCAACATTCTGGTCGAGAACCCCGATTGCGAGATCGTGGTGGCGGGCGGCACGCTCAGGCGGTCGGATGCGGGGCTGGTGGGCACGCTGACGATGCGGGCGATCCAGGCCTTCAAGGTCGACTATGCGGTGATCGGCTGTTCGGCGCTGGACGAGGATGGCGATCTGCTGGATTTCGACATCCGCGAGGTTGGCGTCAGCCAGACCGTCATCTCGCAGGCCCGGCGCACCTTCCTGGTCGCCGACGCCACCAAGTTCGAACGGACCGCGCCGGTGCGGATCGCCTCGCTGGGCGATCTCGATGCGCTGTTCACCGATCGCCCCTTGTCCGGGACGCTGGCCGAGCGGTGCCGGGCCTGGAACACCCGGGTCGAGATCGCAGATTGAGGCCGCCTCTCGGGCCCTGCGCAACAGGCCCCTGTCAGCCGCGCGTCCGGCCGTAGGCCGCCATGAAGACCTGAACCGCCGAGGCGACCGAGGCCTCGATTTCCTCGGGGTCCGGGGCGGTCGGGCGTTTGCCGAAGAGTCGGGCGCGCCAGATGCCGGCCACGGTCAGCTCGATGAATTGCGAACTGGCCCGTTCGGGGTCGGGCACGTCCAGCCGCCCGGCGGCGCGTTCGCGGCGCAAAAGCGCATTCAGGTCGTCATGGGTCCGCTGGGCGCCGGCCTCGTAGAACCGTGCCCCAAGCTCGGGCATGCGGTCGACGATGCCCGCGATGGTGCGTTGCCACTGGACCACATGATCGGTGCAGATCGTCGAGGCGAGGCGCTGGCCGAACCGGGTCAACTTGTCCTCAAGCGGCAGATCGCCTTTCAGAAGCGCGTCGAAGCCCGCGAAGATCGCCTCGCGCTCGCGCGCGACGAGGGCCACGAAAAGATCGAGCTTGTCCTCGAAATAGACGTAAAGCGTGCCCTTCGAGACCCCGGCGGCGCGGCAGATCTCGTTCACGCTGGCGCCGTCGAAGCCCTTTTCCAGGAACTCCTTCATCGCGCCCTGCAGGATCTGGTCGCGCTTGGCGGGGTCCTCGCCCGCCGCATGGCGTCGGCAGACGCGGCCGCCGGGGCAGGTGTCGCTGTCGGTTCGGCTGTCGCCTTGCGGCATCTGGGCCGGTCCTTTCGTGGTCCCGAGGGCATGATCCTGGCGGCCTGACGGGAGTCGGCAGGCCCGTCGCCGTCAAACCATTTAATCGAACCGGCCGGTTCGATAAAGCCTTGATCGACTCGCGGCGATGCCCTACACGTAAATCGAACCGCGCGGTTCGATCCGGCTCTGTGCCGGTCCCGCCAGACTTTCTCACGTCCCGTCGCCCCTGCGCCTTCTCCGAAAGCTGTCCCGATGTCGAAGCCGGAAACCCTGACTCGCGAGACCCTTGCCGATGCCGCCCCGGTGCCGCCGGGCGAGGATCGGTCCGCCGCGCCGAAACGGTCGCGCCGCAAGCCGGTGCTGGCCCTCGTGGCCGTGCTGGCGCTGGGCGGGGCGGGCTATGCCGGCTGGGGCTACTGGACCCATGGCCGGTTCGTCGAGCATACCGACGACGCCTATGTCCAGGCCGATATCGCGATGATCTCCAGCCGGGTGCAGGGCTACGTCAAGAGCCTGCCGGTCGAGGAAAACGCCCATGTCCGGTCCGGCGACGTGCTGGTGCGGCTGGAGGACGACGATTATCGCATCGCGCTGGCCACCGCCGAAAGCCGCGCCGCCACCGCCGACCGCACGCTGGCCCGGATCGACGCGCAGATCGCCGCCGCCCGCGCCGCCGTCGTGCAGGCCGAGGCCGACCGCGACGCCGCCGAGGCCCAGCTTCGGACCGCGACCAACGCGCTTGAGCGGGTCAAGGGGCTGGCCGCGCGCAATTTCGCGGCGGTGGCCCAGCTCGATACCGCGACCGAGGATCACGACACCGCGCGGGCGACGCTGGCCAAGACCACCGCCGCCGTGGCCAGCGCCCGGGCCGAGGTCAATGTGCTGATCGCCCAGCGGGCCGAGGCCGAGGGCGAAAAGCATCAGCTGGAACTGGCCGTGGACCAGGCCCGCCGCGACCTCGACCGCACGGTACTGCGCGCGCCGGCCGACGGGACGCTGGCCAATCTGGGGCTCGAGCTTGGCGACCTGGTGACCGCAGGGACCCGGCTGGCGGCGCTGGTGCCCGACGACGCGCTGTATGTCGAGGCGAATTTCAAGGAAACCCAGATGCAGGGCATCGCCCCAGGTGCGACGGTCGAGGTCACGCTGGACGCGCTGCCCGGCCGGCACTTCGAGGGCAGGGTCACCTCGGCCGCGCCCGCGACCGGGGCGGTCTTCTCGCTGCTTCCGGCCGAGAACGCGACCGGCAACTTTACCAAGGTCGTGCAGCGGGTGCCGGTGCGCATCCAGCTGCCGCCCGAGGCGCTGGCGACCGGACAGCTGCGCGCCGGGCTGTCGGCGGTGGTGTCGGTCGACACGCGCACCGGCGACGCGGCTGCCTCGCGGCTGGCCAGCGTGCACTAGGCGCCGCGCTCCGGGGCCCGCGAAATCATGACCGCCGACGAGCCGCATCTGACGCCGCGTCGCGCCATCGCCTTCGTGGTGATGGTGTTCGGCATGTTCATGGCGATCCTCGACATCCAGATCGTCTCGGCCTCGCTGTCCGAGATCCAGGCCGGGCTCGCCGCCAGCCCCGACGAGATCAGCTGGGTCCAGACCAGCTATCTGATCGCCGAGGTGGTGATGATCCCGCTGTCGGGCTTTCTCGCCCGGATGATGTCGACGCGCTATCTGTTCGCGCTGTCGGCGGCGGGCTTCACCATTTCAAGCTTTCTCTGCGCCACCTCGACCAGCATCGAAGAGATGATCCTTTGGCGTGCGCTTCAGGGCTTTCTGGGCGGCGGCATGATCCCCTCGGTTTTTGCTGCGGCCTTCACCATCTTTCCGCCCTCGAAACGCAACGTGGTCTCGCCGATCATCGGCCTGATCGCCACGCTGGCACCGACCGTCGGGCCGACGGTGGGCGGCTATCTCAGCTACACGCTGTCCTGGCACTGGCTTTTTCTGGTGAATGTGCTGCCCGGCATCGGCGTGACGCTGGGGGCCTTCCTGCTGATCGATTTCGATCGCCCGAACTGGAGCCTCTTCGAGCGCTTCGACTGGTGGGGCCTGCTGTCGCTGGCGGCGTTTCTGGGCGGGCTCGAATACGTTCTGGAAGAGGGGCCGGGCAATGACTGGCTGGCCGATGAAACGGTCGCGGTCTTTGTCGTCGTGACGCTGGTCGGCGGCATCGTCACCTTCTATCGGGTGCTGACCCGGGACGAGCCCATCGTCGATCTGTCGGCCTTCGGCAATGTCAATTTCGCGGTCGGGTCGGCCTTCAGCTTCGTGATGGGGATCGGGCTTTACGGGCTGACCTATCTTTACCCGCTCTATCTGGCCTCGATCCGCGGCTATGACAGCCTGATGATCGGCGAGACGGTCTTTGTTTCAGGGCTGGCGATGTTCGTCACCGCGCCCATCGCGGGCTTTCTGGCGGGCCGGGTCGATCTGCGACTGATGCTGCTGGTCGGCTTCGTCGGCTTCGCGGTCTCGACCTGGATGCTGACCGGCATGACCGCCGAGTGGGATTTCCAGGAACTGCTGGTGCCGCAGATCCTGCGCGGCATGTCGCTGATGCTGAGCATGGTGCCGATCAACAACCTCGCGCTCGGCACCCTGTCGCGCGACAAGATGAAGGGCGGCTCGGGGCTGTTCAACCTGATGCGCAACCTTGGCGGGGCAGTCGGGCTGGCGGTCATCAACACCCAGCTTTCCGATCGGGGCGCGCTGCATTACGACCGCCTGCGCGAGGCCATCAGCTGGACCAATGACGAGGCGATGCGGCAGCTGTCGCTGATGGCCGGGAACCTCTCGGCGCGGGGGCTCGACGGGCAGACCGGGGCGCTGGCGCAGATGGCGGCGCGGGTGCGCCAGCAGGCGACGGTGATGTCCTTCATCGATGTCTTCCTGATGCTGTCGGTGCTCTTCGCGGGGCTTGCGGTGACCGCCTTCCTGATGCGGACGCCGCAACAGGCGGGCGGGGGCGGCCACTAGCGCCGGGCTCAGACCCCTGTCCAGCCCGACAGCCCCTTGCGGAAGACCGCGACGCTTTCGGGCCGGAACGCGCCCTCGCGCGCCACCATCCGGGTCAGCTCGATCTGGTCGCCGTCGATGGCCAGCCGGGCGAAGTCGTTTTCCTGCCCGCGCAGCCGGGTCGAGAGCCCGGTGCCCACATGCACCTGCAAGACCCGACGTCCGGCCTCGCGGGTCAGGAACGGCTCGGCCCGCCAGCGGTGCAGATGGCCCGACAACACGATGTCGGCGCCGCAGCGCGCCAGCGCCTCGAGCGAGGGCGCGGCATGTTTCATCAGACGTTTCGGGGTGTCGGGCGCCTGTTCGAACGGGTGATGCGCCATGGCAAGGCGCGGGCCCGGCGCGCCCTCGAAGGCCGCGCAGGCCGCGTCGAGATCGCGCCGCCTGACCTTGCCGCGCTGCCAGCGCAGCGGATCGACGGTGTTGAAGCCCTGCACCGTCAGCGTGCCGATTTGGGTCCGGGGCGCCAGATCGGCCGAGATATGGCGCCGATAGCGGGCGTAAGGGCGCAGCAGCCGCAGCCAGGGATTGTCGAGCGGCACATCGTGATTGCCGGGCACCGCCAGCCAGGGCGCCTCGATCCGGTCGAGAAAGCCGCGCGCGGCGCGGAACTGGCCGGTCCGGGCGCGCTGGGTCAGATCGCCGGTGACCGCCACCAGATCGGTCTCGTCCGCGTTCAGCGCGTCGAGCAGCGGGTCCAGCAGTTCGGGCGCGGTGCGGCCGAAATGCAGGTCCGAGATATGCGCGATCCGGATCACGCGGCCGTGCCCGGCACCAGCACGCGCAGCGGCCGGTCGCGGCGGCGGATCGTCAGCGGCGCCTGCATCATCTGCCGTTCGCCGTCGCGCGCGACCAGAACCCTGGGCCGCCCCGGGTCGATCACGATCCGGGAGGCGCGGTGCAGCTCGAAATCCTGCCCCTCCTGCGCCGCACGCAGCGCAAGCCCCAGCGTCGCGCGGGCGATCTCGGCCCGGCTGGCGTCGGGGGCGGTGAAGAGCGGGAAGGCGCCCGTCTCGAGTGCATCGATGCCATCCAGATTGAACTGCTGCAGCTGGTAGGCGCTGTTGGCGACGAAAGCCAGTGGCGTGCGCAGGGTCAGGGTCTGGCCGTCCAGGTCGATCCGCAGCCGCATCGCACGGCGCATGCCGGCCAGCGTCTGGGCGACCGACCAATAGGCAGCGGCGCGGCTTCGGCCCCAGCGGCGGTAGGTGGTCTCGCGCCGCTCGAGGATCGCGGGATAAAGCCCGAGGCTGGCATTGTTGAGAAAGACCGCGCCATTGACCTCGCCAAGGCGCAGCTCGGCGGTGGTTCCTCCGGCCAGCGCCGCGACCGCTGCCTCGGGGTCCAGCGGAATGCCGAGCCCGCGCGCGAAATAGTTGAAGGTGCCTTGCGGGACCACGCCAAGCGTCGCGTCGCGGTCGTGGCAGGCCTCGGCCACGGCGCAGATCGTGCCGTCGCCACCCGCCGCGACCAGCGTGCCGCAGCCCTGGTCCAGCGCCTCATGGGCCAGCGCCGTCAGGCTCTGGCCGGGGCGCGGGCTGCGGATCTCGGCCTCGAGGCCGGTCTGGTCGAGAAGATCGCGCAGCATCTCGCTGCGCGAGGTCGGGCCGGAATGGTCTCCGGCGCGGTCGTTGACGATCAGGCAGATGGCGGCGGGGCGGGTCATCGGTGGCGGGTGTCCTTTGAAGCGCCCGGTCCCGGGCAGGGCAGAGCCGCAACGCCCCCGGTTGCCTGACGTTCCATGCCACAGCCCATCACCGATTGCGCGCGAGGTCCCGTTCGCCAAGACCCCTTCGCCAATAGCGGGAACCGCGCGCGGTGTCGCGCGTTAAATGCCATGATCTTGCAGCCCCGGAGGAGATGCCCTTGAGCCTTTCGTTCCCGTCTGTCCGCCCGGGCCACCGGTCCGGCACCGACTGTTTCTGGCCGGAGGGCATGGCATGAGCCCCGCCGAAGCCGGAACCGAAACCCGATCCGCCCCGCGCCGCCGCGAGGCCGCGATCCGTCCCGCGCAATACAGCGCCCGCGACTGGCGGGTGGCCGTCTTTCGCGTTTGGCAGGGCATGGATGAACGCAATGTCGCGCTGATCGCGGCGGGCGTCGCCTTCTACAGCTTTCTGTCGATCTTTCCCGCCCTGGCTGCACTGATCGCGATCTGGGGCTTTCTGGCCGACCCCGCGATGGTGCAGGAGCAGGTGTCGATGGCGGCCGAGGTGCTGCCCGCAGGCGCCTACGAGATCCTGCAACGGCAGGTGACAGCCCTGGTCAGCACCAGTTCCTCGGCACTGGGCTGGACCAGTGTGGTCTCGGTCCTCCTGGCGATCTGGAGCGCACGGGCCGCGGTCGCAGGGCTGATCCGCGGGCTGAACGCGATCTATGGAGAAAGAAACCGCGGCAATCCGATCCTGCGCATCGCGCTGGCAGTCGGGCTGACGGCGATACTGATCATCGTGGCGCTGCTGGCCTTCTCGGCGGTGGTGCTGATCCCGGCGGTGCTGGCCTTCGTCAAGTTGCCGGCGGCGATCGAACTGCCGATCATCCTGCTGAAATGGATCCTGATGCTGGGGGTCGTGTTCCTGGCCATCGCGCTGGTCTACCGCTACGGGCCCAACCGGCGCGCGCCGCGGCTTCAATGGGTGACCCCCGGCGCGATCTTTGCCGTCGTCGCCTGGGCGCTGGGCTCGGTGGCGCTGGCCGCCTACATGCGCAGCTTCGACCGGCTGAACGAGGTCTACGGCTCGCTCGGGGCGGTGGTGGCGCTGCTGTTCTGGCTCTATCTCAGCGCGGCCGTGACGCTGATCGGCGCGGCGCTGAACGCCGAGCTGGAACTTCTGACCCGGCGCGACAGCACCACCGGGCCCGAGCGCGCCGAAGGCCATCGTGGCGCCCATGTGGCCGATCATGTGCGCGACGAGACCGGGGCGCTGAACGGCGCCGAAGCAGAGCAGGAGGATGGCGACCCGGTGCCGGCGCCCAACGGCGCCGGGACCCGGGACGAGGGGCGCGCTAACGGAGCGCCCCGGCCGACCTGAGCGCCTCGTAGCGGGCTTGGTCCCACCACCAGAACTCGACCCCGCGGTCGTAGGGCGGCTTGGTTTCAGGCCGCCCGAACACGTCCCAATAGGCGATCCGGTGCTTGCCGCTGTACCAGTTCGGAACCCAGATGTGCCGCGCCCGCAGCACCCGGTCGAGCGCCCGCACCCGGACGTCGAGCGCATCGCGGTCGGGGGCCGCGATCACCTCTTCGATCAACGCGTCGACCACCGGATCCTTCAGGCCCGAGAGGTTGTAGCTCCCTTTGGCATCGGCTTCCTCGCTGCCGAAGAGACTGCGCAGCTCGATCGAGGGGCTCAGCGACAGCACGAATCGGGTGCTGGTGATGTCATAGTCGAAATCTTCCAGCCTCTGCTGCATCTGGGCGGCATCGACGGTGGTGTTGACCGCCTCGATCCCGAGCTGTTGCAGATTGGCCAGATAGGGCAGCACGATCCGTTCGAAGACCGGGCTGTCCGACACGAACTCGACCCGCAGCGCCTGACCCGAGGCGTCGCGCCGCTGGCCCCGGTCGTCGACCGTCCAGCCCGCCTCGTCCAGCAGCCGCCCGGCCGCGCGCAGCGTGCGACGGTCGAGATTGCGCGCGGCATCATGGACCGGGGGGCTGACCGCGGGCTCGGTGAAGACGGTTTCGGGCAGCCGGTCGCGGTATTTTTCCAGCACGGCCAGTTCGGCGCCCTCGGGCAGGCCCTCGGCCTGCAGAGCGGTGTTCTCCCAGAAACTGTCGGTCCGCTGGTAGAGGCCGTAGAACAGCGTCTCATTGGCCCATTCGAAGTTGAACATCATCGCGATGGCCTCGCGCACGCGCGGATCGGCGAATTGCGGGCGGCGGAGGTTGAACCAGAAGCCCTGCGCGCCCGAGGGCCGGGCATCGGGCAACTCGTCGCGTTTGACCCAGCCGCGCGCCACCGCCGGGAAATCGTAGGCCGTGGCCCAGATCGCCGAGCTGAACTCTTCCTGAAAAATGTAGCCCCCGCTTTTGAACGCCTCGAAGGCGCCGGTTTCGTCGGCGTAGTATTCGTAGCGGTAGCAGTCGAAATTGTCCTTGCCGACATTCACCGGCAGATCGGCCGCCCAGTAGGCGGGATTGCGGCAATAGGCGATCGCCTTGCCGGGCTCGACCTTGGAGACGACATAGGGGCCCGAGCCCAGCGGCGGTTCCAGCGAACTGCGCTCGAAGGGGACGGCATCGTAGAAATGCGCGGGCAGGATCGGCAGTTGGCCCAGCTGGCCGATCAGGTCCCGCGTCGGCGCACCCTCGGCGAACGCGATCCGGACCTCGGTCGGAGACAGGGCCTCGGCCGAAGCAAGATCGCGCAGCGCCATCCGGTAAAGCGGCGCGCCTTTCTGCTGCAACGTGAGGAAGGTAAAGACCACATCCGCGGCGGTGACGGGGCTGCCATCGGCAAAGCGCGCCTCGGGGCGCAGCCGGAACACGGCCCAGGACCTGTCGGGCGGGAAGGTGACGCTTTCGGCCAGAAGCCCGTAGGCCGCGTCGGGTTCGTCGAAAGAGGGGGCAAGCAGGCTGTCATAGATCAACTCCATCCCCTGGGCGGGCTCTCCGGCGAGGATGAACATGTTGAGACTGTCGAAGGTGCGCGAGGCCCCGGTGCCGCGAAAGCTCATCGTGCCGCCCTTGGGGGCGTCGGGGACGACATAGTCGAAATGGGCGAAACCGGCGGGGTATTTCAGGTCGCCGAAGGTCGAGATGCCGTGGCTGGTGACCACGCCTTGGGCGGTGGATGCGGGGCCGGCAGGCGGGGCCGTCTGGGCGTGCAGCGCGAGCGGCTGGGCAAGAGCGGCGGTGAGGGCGAGGGCGGCGAGAGGGCGGATCATGCGGGGCTCCGGCAGGGCGTTTGGCGAAGGCTAGCACGGGGCCGGGCCGGGCACAGCCCGCAGTTGCGCCGGGGCGGCAGCGGCGCCTTTGTACCGAGGGCGGGCTTGGGCGAGGCCAACCGCACCGCTGGCGGGCGACGATGGATCGTGCGGCCGGTCCGGGAGGTTGCAAAAGAGACGGCCCGGGCGGCGGGCCCGGGCCGAATGAGGCGATTGAGGGGCCCGAAGGCTCAGATCGCGGTCTTGACCGCTTCGTCCAGATAGATCTCGCGCAGGCGGCGCGAGACCGGGCCGGGCAGGCCGTCGCCGAGGCTGACCCCGTCGACCGACACGACCGGCATCACGAAGGCCGAGGCCGAAGTGTAGAAGGCCTCGTCGGCCTCTTTGGCTTCCTCGACGGTGAAGGCGCGTTCCTCGATTTCCATCTGCGCTTCGGCCGCGTATTTCAGCACCGCGGCGCGGGTGATGCCGGGCAGGATCTCGGTGCCCAGCTGGCGGGTGATGATCTTGCCGTTCTTCACGATATAGGCGTTGTTCGAGCTGCCTTCGGTGACGAAGCCGTCCTCGACCATCCAGGCGTCGTCGGCGCCGGCCTTCTCGGCCGCCATCTTGGCCATCGACGCGTACAGAAGCTGCACCGTCTTGATGTCGCGCCGCGCCCAGCGCAGGTCGTCGATCGAGATGACCTTGATGCCGGTCTCGGCGGTCTTGCTGGCGACGATCTGTTTCGACTGGGTGAACATCACCAGGGTCGGCGGCACCTGTTCGGGGTCCGGGAAGTGGAAGTCGCGATCCCCGGGCGCACCGCGGGTGATCTGCATGTAGACCATGCCCTCGTCGACCGCGTTGCGGGCGATCAGCTCGCGGTGGATCGCCAGCAGCTCGTCCATGTCGACGGGCGAGCGCAGCTCCAGCTCTTTCAGCGAGCGTTGCAGGCGGGCGGTGTGCCCGTGGAAGTCCAGAAGCTTGCCGCCCACGACGCTCGCCACCTCGTAGACGCCGTCGGCAAAGAGAAAGCCGCGGTCGAAGATCGAGACGCGGGCTTCGGTCTCGGGCAGGTAGTCGCCGTTCACATAGACGGTTCGGGTCATCGCGAGGTCCTTTCGTTCGGGCCGGGGCTGGGCGTTTCCGGTCTCCGGGGTCCAGTGGTCATCCCCAGAGCGCGGCGGCGGGGGCATGGACGCCCGCCTCGTCGAAGCAGAGGGGTTCGGGCCGGTCTTCGGCCAGAAGCAGCGGCCCGTCAAGATCCGTCACCGCCGCGCCTTGCGCCAGCAGCACGGCGGGCGCCATGGCGAGGCTCGAGCCGACCATGCAGCCGACCATGATGCCATAGCCCTCCGCCAGCGCCTGTTTCTTCAGGGCCAGCGCCTCGGTCAGCCCGCCGGTCTTGTCGAGCTTGATGTTCACCAGATCGTACTTGCCTTTCAGTCCGGGCAGGCTGGCGCGGTCATGGCAGCTTTCGTCGGCGCAGACCGGCAGCGGGCGCGCGATCTCGGCCAGCATGTCGTCCTGACCGGCGGGCAGGGGCTGTTCCACCAGCGCCACGCCCAGCCGCACCAGATGCGGCGCGAGATCGGCATAGACCTCGGCGGTCCAGCCCTCGTTGGCATCGACGATGATCCTGGCCTTGGGCGCCCCTGCGCGCACCGCTTCCAGCCGAGGCATGTCGGCATCGGTGCCGAGCTTGATCTTCAGAAGCGGCCGGTGCGCGTTCCTGGCCGCCGCCGCGCGCATGTTCTCGGGCGTGTCGAGCGACAGCGTGAAGGCGGTGATCTCGGGACCCGGCGCGGGCAGTCGGGCCAGATCCCAGACCCGGGCGCGGGCCGTCTTGGCCTCCCAGTCCCAAAGCGCGCAATCGACCGCGTTGCGCGCGGCGCCGGGGGGCAGCAGATCCTGCAACCCGTGACGGGTCAGGCTGCGGGGCAGCGCCCCGATCTGGGCGCTGACGCTTTCGAGCGACTCGCCATAGCGGGCATAGGGCACGCATTCGCCCCAGCCGGTGGCGCCGCCCGAGGCGACGCGCACGGTCAGCACGCGCGCCTCGGTGCGCGAGCCGCGCGAGATGGTGAAGGCCTCCTTCAGGCGGAAACTCTCGGGAGTGACCGAAATCTGCATGCGGCCGCCTCAGATCGCGTCGAGCGCGTCGACCAGACGGCCCGCGCCCTGGCGGAACGGGTCGACAGTGGGCAGGCCCATGCGTTTCTCGATACCCTCGAGACAGCTCAGCGCCTCGTCCTCGCCCATCGCGGCGGTGTTGACAGAGATGCCGACCACCTGGGCTTTCGGGTTGGCGACGCGGGCAAGCGTCAGGGCGACGTCGCGCAGGTCTTCGAGGCTCGGCAACTGATAGTCGGGCAGGCCGCGCATGTGCGGGCGGGTCGGTTCGTGGCTGAGGACCAGCGCATCGGGCTGGCCGCCATGCACAAGGGCCATGGTCACGCCGGAATAGGACACGTGAAAGAGGCTGCCTTGCCCCTCGATCATGTCCCAGTGGTCGTCGTCATTGTCGGGTGTCAGCCATTCGACGGCGCCGGCCATGAAATCGGCGATCACCGCATCGAGCGGCACGCCCTCGCCGGTGATCAGGATGCCGGTCTGGCCGGTCGCGCGGAACGAGGATTTCAGCCCGCGCGCCTTCATCTCGCGGTCCATGGCCAGCGCGGTGTACATCTTGCCGACCGAACAATCGGTGCCGACCGCGAGGCAGCGCTTGCCCGAGCGTTTCTTGCCGGTGGCGATGGGGTAGGCGACGGTCGGGATGCGCACGTCATGCAGGGTGCGGCCGGTGGCTTCGGCGACGGCGGCAAGATCGGGTTCGTTCCGAAGCAGGTTGTGCAGCCCCGAGGCCAGGTCGAAGCCTTCCTCCAGCGCGGCGACCAGAACTTTCTTCCAGGCGGGAGAGATCACGCCGCCGCGGTTGGCCACGCCCACCACCAGCGTCTTCGCGCCGCGCGCCTTGGCATCGACGAGGTCGAGATCGGGCAGTTTCAGGTCGGCCTTGCAGCCTTCCATCCGGAACTGGCCGATGGCGTTTTCCGGACGCCAGTCGCGGATGCCCTGGGCCACCTTGGCGGCCAGCGAGTCGGGCGCGTCGCCCAGAAACAGAAGATAGGGGGTTTCGATCATCGTGGCGTTTCCTTCATAGTCGCGCAGACCCTATCACCCGGCGGCGGAAGAGGTTGCGCATCTGAGGCGTGGACCGCGCCTCTTGACGAAGATCGTGCGAAAAGGTGGCGTTGATGTCGAAGAAACATGCGCGTTGATAAGGAACGTTCGCGGTTCGTCCTGTGGAACTGCAGGCCCCCCGCCTTGGGAACGCTGCGGCGCGGCAAAATGGCTTGCGCATTTCGGCGCAACATTCTATCACGCTGAGCGACGTTTTGCGACACATCATTACCGAGGGATCCGACCATGAGCTTCCGTATCCAGCCCACGCCCGTCTCCCGCCCGAACCGCTGCCAACTGTTCGGCCCGGGCTCGCGCCCCGCGATCTTCGAGAAGATGGCGGCCAGCGCGGCGGACGTGATCAACCTCGATCTCGAGGATTCGGTGGCGCCCGACGACAAGGCGGCCGCGCGGGCGAACGTGATCCAGGCCATCGGCGATCTCGACTGGGGGACGAAGACGCTGAGCGTGCGGATCAACGGGCTGGACACGCCCTACTGGTACCGCGATGTGGTCGAGTTGCTGGAGAAGGCGTCCGACCGGCTCGACCTGATCATGATCCCGAAAGTGGGCTGCGGCGCCGATCTTTACGCGGTCGATGCGCTGGTGACGGCGGTCGAGCGGGCGACGGGGCGCGGCAAGCGGCTGGGCTTTGAGGTGATCATCGAATCGGCCGCCGGCATCGCCCATGTCGAGGAGATCGCGGCGGCGAGCCCGCGGCTGCAGGCGATGAGCCTTGGCGCGGCCGATTTCGCGGCCTCGATGGGAATGCAGACCACGGGCATCGGCGGCACCCAGGAGAATTACTACATGATCCGGGAGGGCGCGAAATACTGGTCGGACCCGTGGCACTGGGCCCAGACCGCCATCGTTGCCGCCTGCCGCACCCATGGCGTGCTGCCGGTTGACGGGCCGTTCGGCGATTTCTCGGACGAGGAGGGGTTCCGCGCCCAGGCGCTGCGCTCTGCGACGCTGGGGATGGTGGGCAAATGGGCGATCCATCCCAAACAGGTGGCACTGGCCAACGAGGTCTTCACGCCGTCCGAGGCGGCGGTGAGCGAGGCCCGCGAGATCCTGGCCGCGATGGAGAAGGCCAAGGCCGAAGGCGCGGGCGCCACGGTCTACAAGGGGCGGCTGGTCGATATCGCCTCGATCAAGCAGGCCGAGGTGATCGTGCGCCAGGCCGAGATGATCGCGGCCGGCTGACTCCGCGAACCAGGGTGTCCGGTTTCGGATCGCTGACGCGATCCGACCGGGGGCTACGCCCCCGGACCCCCGGGCAAGAGGCCCGAAGAGGTAGCCGGGGTGCCCTCCGGGCCTGACGGCCCGGTTTCGAGGCACTGACGCGCCCCGACCCGCCGGGGGCTCTGCCCCCGGACCCCCGAGGGGAGGGCGGGGAAAGCGCGGACAATCGGGGCGGAGCATGCAATAGTTCAGACCATGGACGATTTCGACCTTCTGCTGGCGCTTGGCGCCTTCGCCCTTGTCGCCTCGATCACGCCGGGGCCGAACAACCTGATGCTGATGGCGTCGGGGGCCAATTTCGGGTTCAGGCGGAGCCTGCCGCATATCCTCGGAGTGGCGCTGGGCTTTGTCGCGATGATCGTGCTGGTCGGCCTTGGGGCGATGCGGGCCTTCGAGGCCTGGCCCGGGCTGCGGGTCGCGCTGACCTGGCTCGGCACGGCCTATCTGGTCTGGCTGGCCTGGAAGATCGCCCGGGCCGCGCCGCCCGCGCCCGACGCCGCCCCGGGCCGGCCGATGACGTTCTGGCAGGCCGCGGCCTTCCAGTGGGTCAATCCCAAGGGCTGGACCATGTCGCTGGCGGCACTGACGCTTTATGCGCCGGGTCAGCAGATTGCCGGGGTGCTGCTGGTGGCCGCGGCCTTCGCGGCCGTCAGCCTGCCCGCGACCGTCTTGTGGACCGTGCTGGGCACCCGGATCCGCCGGGTGCTGACGCGGCCCGAGCGGTTGCGGCTGTTCAACCGGACGATGGCCGTGCTGCTGCTGGGATCGCTGGTGCCGGTCTTCGTGCACTGAGCAGGCATGTTGCGGGAAATTGACCCTAAATGACACCTCATACGGGGGAGGGTTTCCCTCGATAGCGGTAAGGTGACGCCTCTTTGTTCCGACCTGCCGCGAGCCGCGCTGTCATCCTCCCTATCCGCCGCGCGCCCGCCGCGCCCCCCGTGCCCTTTCCGGCGGGCGTGCTATGGTTCGGGGCATGTTCAAGGCGGCCGCCCGAAAGGGGCGGCCCGGCACCGAAGGAAGGGGTAGGGTCATGGCAGAGGACGCAATCCGCACAACAACCGGACGGGGGCGGCGCTTCGACAGCGTGCTCGACACGATCGGCGACACGCCCGCGATCCGGATCAACAATCTCGGCCCGAACCATGTCACGCTGTACGTGAAGGCCGAATTCTTCAACCCCGGCGCCTCGGTCAAGGACCGGCTGGCGGTGAACATCATCGAGGCGGCCGAGCGGTCGGGCGCGCTGAAGCCGGGGCAGACGGTGGTCGAGGCGACCTCGGGCAATACCGGCATCGGGCTGGCGCTGGTCTGCGCGCAGAAGGGCTATCCGCTGGTCATCACCATGGCCGAGAGCTTTTCGGTCGAGCGCCGCAAGCTGATGCGGATGCTGGGCGCCAAGGTCGTGCTGACGCCCAAGGCCGACAAGGCGATGGGGATGTACCGCAAGGCCCAGGAGCTGGCCGCGAAGAACGGATGGTTCCTGGCCCATCAGTTCGAGACCGAGGCCAATGCCGATATCCACGAGGCCACCACCGCGCGCGAGATCCTGGCCGATTTCGAGGGCGAGCGGCTTGACTATGTCGTGTCGGGCTATGGCACCGGTGGCACGGTCACGGGCATCGCCCGGGCGCTGCGCCGCGAGCGGCCCGAGACCAAGATCATCCTCAGCGAACCGGCCGATGCCGCGCTGATCGCCTCGGGCCGGGCGCAGAAGCGCAATGCCGAGGGCGAGGCGGACGAAAGCCACCCCGCCTTCCATCCGCACCCGATCCAGGGCTGGACGCCCGATTTCATTCCGCTGGTGCTGCAGGAAGCGCTCGACAAGGGCTTTTATGACGAGCTCATTCCGGTCGAGGGGCCCGAGGCGCTGAAACAGGCGCGGGCTCTGGCGGCGAAGGAGGGCATCCTGACCGGGGTGTCGGGCGGCGCGACCTTTGCGGTCGCGTTGCAGGTGGCCGAAACCGCCGAGCCGGGCTCGGTCATCCTTGCGATGCTGCCCGATACCGGCGAGCGGTATCTGTCGACCCCGCTGTTCGAGGCGGTGGGCGAAGAGATGAACGACGAGGAAAAGGCGATCTCGGCCTCGACCCCGGGCTTTCAGATCGGCTGAGCCGTCCGGCCGCGCGCCCTCCCTTGCGGGGGCGCGCCGGCGTCATGGGGTCAGCGGCACCACGACTTCGGTCAGCTGCGTCTCGACCGGGATGGCCGGGAACAGGCTGCGGTAGATCTCGTGAGGCGGGGCTGCGGCCGGGCTTTCGCCCGCGGGAAGACTTTCGGCGTAAAGCCAGGCCCAGGCCGCCGCGAGGCCGGAATAGGGGCCGGAATAGGTCATGACCGCCGACCGGCCGCCCTCGATGACGATCCGGTCGAAGGCGAGCGGCATCCATATCTCGGCCCCGAAGCCGCAGCAGGCATGGCTGCGCATCCTGTCCGGCGCGACCCGTGCCGGTGCGTCGTGATAGACCCCGGCCCGCAGCACGACCTGCCCGGGCAGCCCGCTTGCGTCGAACAGGTGGCCGAGCCTCAGGAAGGTGGCACCGATCCCGGGATAGGGCCCCCGATGCGGGAGGCCGAACCGCGTCAGCGGGGACATCTTGCGGATCTCGACCGGATACATCGTCGTCCCGACGGCGGCAGGTCGGCCGACGATACCCCAGGACCCGGAGGCGTCAACCGCCCTTGGGACAGTGGCAGGCCGGGCGCGGCATCGTCGACGCGCGGCGGCGTTGCAAATCGCCGCGCCGGGCGTCATATACCCCGCCAGCATCAAGGAGCCGCGTCGATGAACTATCTCGAATTCGAAAAGCCCCTGGCAGAGATCGAAGGCAAGGCCGAAGAGCTTCGGGCCCTCGCCCGTGCCAATGCCGAGATGGACGTGGCGCAGGAGGCGGCGGCGCTCGACCGCAAGGCGGCCGACCTCTTGAAGGAACTCTACAAGAACCTCACCCCTTGGCGGAAATGCCAGGTCGCGCGCCATCCCGACCGGCCGCATTGCAAGGATTATATCGAGGCGCTGTTCCAGGAATATACGCCGCTGGCGGGTGACCGGAACTTTGCCGAGGACAATGCGGTGATGGGCGGGCTTGCGCGGTTCAACGACCAGCCGCTGGTGGTGATCGGCCATGAGAAAGGCTTCGACACCAAGACCCGGCTCGAACGCAATTTCGGCATGGCCCGGCCTGAAGGGTACCGCAAGGCGGTGCGGCTGATGGACATGGCCGACCGGTTCGGCCTGCCGGTCGTGACCCTTGTCGACACCCCCGGCGCCTATCCCGGCAAGGGCGCCGAAGAGCGCGGCCAGTCCGAAGCCATCGCACGCTCGACCGAGAAATGCCTGCAGGTCGGTGTGCCGCTGATCTCGATCGTGATCGGCGAGGGCGGGTCCGGCGGCGCGGTGGCCTTCGCGACGGCGAACAAGGTCGCGATGCTGGAACATTCGGTCTATTCGGTGATCTCGCCCGAGGGCTGCGCCTCGATCCTGTGGAAGGATGCCGAGAAGATGCGCGAGGCGGCCGAGGCGCTGCGGCTGACCGCGCAGGACCTGCTGAAGCTCGGGGTCATCGACCGGATCATCGCCGAACCCATCGGCGGCGCCCAGCGCGGCCGCGAGGACACCATCGAGCGGGTCGGCCGCAACCTCGCGGGGATGCTGGGCGAACTGGCGGGCAAGGACCGCGCCACGCTGATCGCCGAGCGGCGCCGGAAATTCCTCGACATGGGGTCGAAAGGGCTGGCTGCCTGAGGCTTTTGCCCGCTGGTCGGGGACGCGCGGGCCGCCCGTCTTCAGGCGTGTCGCCACACTTGCAGGCGCCCCTGTTGCCATATTGTGGACACAGTTTTGCCCCGGATCAGGCGCCACCGCGCTTGTCCGGCGCGGCGGTCCATGGCTTCCTGTCGGCATTTCAGGGGCAGGGCCTTTCATGCAGTGTTACGAGTTCACCGTTCTTCCCGCCCCGGCGCGCCTGCGCCGTCATTCTGCTGACGGGGCAGAGGCCGGTTTTTCGCTGGCGCTGTGCGAGATCATGAACGAGATGGGTCAGTCGGGTTGGGACTTCGCCGGGGCCGAGAGACTGCCCTGCCGGGTCGGGCTCTGGCCCTTCGCGTGGCGCCGGGCGCGCCATGTGCTGGTGTTTCGCCGACCGCGCAAGACCCATGCCGACGGGACGGCCGGACAGCCCGGCCCGCAACCGTCGACCGCGTGCCCTGATGGCGATCTGGTCGAGGGCGCGGCGCTCGAAATGACTGCGCCACCGGTCCGGCCGCGCCGCGTGGCGGCGGCGACCGGCCCCCGCCCGGTGCGGCGGCTGCGGCCGCGATTGACGCTTGTGGGGAACGAGGACGGTGACGGGCGCGGCTGACCGCGCCCGGCGGCCTCAGGCCCCGGCCACGAAGCCCGCCTCGGCCATCAGCCGGTTCGAGGCGGTCTCGACGGTCTCTTCCAGATCGGCCATGAACAGGTCGAGGGGCTTTTGCGCCGCGATCGGTGGCAGGTATTCCAGCACCGCCAGCCCGGGCTTGCGATAGATCCCGGTGCGCGGCCAGAACACGCCCACATTGGTGGCGGCGGGCACGCAGGGCTGGCCGAACTGCTGGTACAGCACGCCCGCGCCGATCTTGTAGGGCCGCGACACGCCCGGCGCGACCCGGGTTCCCTGCGGATAGATGATCAGCTGACCCGGCGCCTGCCGCCCCTCGGCCACCTGCTGGCTCATCGAGATGATCGCCTGCCCGCGCTTGCCGCGGTCGACCGGCACGCAGCCGATCCTCAGCGCATACCAGCCCAGCACGGGCGCCCAGGTCAGCGACTTCTTCATGATGAAGCGCGGCCGGGGCAGCGAGCCCGCCAGCAGGATGATGTCGAAGAACGACTGGTGCTTGGCGGCGATCAGCACCTCGCCTTCGGGCGGCGTGCCGCGCACCTCGGATTTCAGCCCGATCATCCAGCGCGCGGTCCAGCGCACCCAGTGACAATAATGCCGTGCCGCCAGCGTGGCGCCGCGCGGCGAAGCCAGCGCAAGGGGCAGGTACAGCAGGCCGATGACCGGCATCGCCAGGTACATCTGGCCGACGAAGACCAGCGAGCGCAGATATTGCAGGGGAGAGCGCATCGGTCAGGTGATCCTTCTCAGCATCCGCATCGCGGTCCAGCGGGTGGCAGCGAAGCCGATGGCCCCCGCCAGCACCGGCAAGAGCAGCGGCACGATCCATTGCGCGCCGGAAAAGCCAAGCCCGGTCAGGAACCCGTCGGGCCCGTCGCCCGGCAGCAACGCGACCACGCCCATTCCGGCCAGGGTGCCGATCGCCGCGCCTTCCAGCGTTCGCCGTGTAAAGCGCCGCACGAAGGCGCGCGCAATGAAAATGTCTCGCGCCCCCACCAGCCGCAGCACGCCGATCACCTGGGCATTGGCGGCCAGCGCCGCATTCGAGGCCAGCGCGATCATCGCCGCCATGCTGGCCCCGATCAACAGAACCGCCGTCCAGCCAAGAAGCCTCAGCCGCCCGGCCGCGCGGACCAGCGGCTGACGCCAGCGGGTATGGTCGTCGAAAACCGCGCCCGGTGCCTCGACCGCAAGGCGCAGCCGCAGGGCCTCGGCATCGGTGCCCGCGCGGGTCTCGGTCACCTCGATCAGCCGGGGCAGGGGCAGGGTCTCGACCGGCAGGTCGGGGCCGAACCAGGGCTCCAGCAGGCGGCGCTGTTCGATGTCGCTCATCGCCCGGGCCGAGGCGATGCCGGGCGTCGTGCGCAGGATCTGCAGCACCGCCTCGGTCTGGGTGCCCATCTGCCCGGGCGGGGCCGAGATCCGCACCGTGGCGGTGCGCGCCAGCGCGTCGGCCCAGCGGTCGGCCAGCCGCCCCGAGGCCAGCGCCAGCGCCAGCGCGAAGACCGCAAGAAACGCCATGGTCGCGGCGGTGAACAGGGTCAGCCGCGCGGCAAAGCCGGTCGGCGGCACCACCCGGCTGGCTTCGGGGTCCGAGGCCAGCAGAGCGGCGATCCGGCCCAGAGGGGTCAGGAGCGCCTTCACAGATCCGCCCCCGCCAGATACAGCCGCCGGTCCTGGATCCGCAGCACCCGGGCCGCGACCTGGGTCTTGGCTGCCCGGATCAGGTTCATGTCATGGGTGGCAATCACGATCGCCTTGCCCATCCGGTTCAGCTCGACCAGCAGCTGCAGGATGCGCAAGGACATCTCCCAGTCGACATTGCCGGTGGGCTCGTCGGCCAGGATCACGTCGGGCGACAGGATCACCGCCCGGGCCAGCGCCGCGCGCTGACGCTCGCCGCCCGACAGCTGGGGCGGCAGCGCGTCGGCCCGCTGGGTCAGCCCGACCCAGTTCAGCAGCTCGGCCATGTTGCGGTCCTCGGCCGCGACGTCGCGTCCCGCGGCCAGCAGCGGCAGGGTGATGTTCTCGCGCAGCGGCAGATGGTCGAGAAACCCGCAATCCTGATGCACGACGCCGATCCGGCGCCGCATCCGCGCCACTCCGTCGCGGTCGAGCCCGGCCAGATCGGCGCCGAAAAGCCGCACCGCGCCGTGGCTCGGATGCAGCTCGGCATAGCAGATCTTGAGGAAAGTCGTCTTTCCGGCGCCCGAGGGGCCGGTCAGGAAATGGAACGAGGCGGGTGCCAGGTTCAGCGACATGTCGCACAAAAGCTCGCTTCCGCCATAGCTGTGCGAGACGTTTTCGAGCTCGATCAAGGTCCGCTCCGTCGGCCGGGGTCCGGGTCCGTTCGCCCAAGGTATTGCGCAGGGCTGCGCGGGTTGCAATCGTGGCGGGACGCAAAGGCTTTGAATTTCCGCAGGCGGTGATACAACATGGCGCGGAAACGGCAGGCAGGTCCGGCGGGCCGATGCGCCCCGGGGGGTTAAGCGGAATGCGATTGACGTGCCCGAAATGCGGCGCCCAATACGAGGTCGACGAGGCGGTGATCCCCGAAGAGGGCCGCGACGTCCAATGCTCGAACTGCAATCATATCTGGTTCCAGGACTCGCCCGCGCTGGCGGCCCGGGACCCTTTGGCGGCCTTCGCCATGCCGCGCGCTCCGGCCGGGCCCGGCTCTGCGCCGCCCGCGCCAAAGCCCGAGGGCGAGTCGGATGACGACGCGCCCCGCTCCGGGACGGCCGACCCCGAGATGGCGGCAGGGACGGCGCCCGAGCCGCAACGTCGCGGCCTTGACGACGATGTGCTGAGCATCCTGCGCGAGGAGGCCGAGCGCGAGCAGCGCGCCCGCGAGGAAGAGGCCACCACCGAGACCTTTTCCGAACAGGCCGATCTGGGGCTTGCGAGCCCGCCGCGCCCTCGCCGCCCCGATCCCGAGCCGGAACCGGCGCGCCCCACGGCCCCGCCCGAACCTCCCCGCACCCCCCCCGCCCGGCGCGATCTGCTGCCGGATGTCGAGGAAATCACCTCGACCCTGTCGGCCAGTTCCGACCGGGGCGCGCACAGCATCCCGCCCGCACCCGAACCCGAAGGGAGCCGCCGCCGCGCCTTTCTCGGAGGCTTCCTGCTGGCGGTTCTGGTGGCAGCCGGAGCACTTGCGGCCTATGTCTACGCGCCCGTGCTGGCCGGGCTCGACCCCGCCCTGGAGCCGCAGGTCGCGGCCTATGTCGGCGCGGTGGACGCGGCCCGGGACTGGATCGCCGGGGTGGTGCCGCCAGACCTTCTGGACCGGGTGCTCGGCCGCTAGGCAGCAGCGCCTTTTCGGGACGGATTTCGCGTGTCCCGGACAGATCGCGCATCAAGGTTTCGGCCCCGGGGATGCCCCGCTCCGGGCAGATCTGTCCTATCGCGGTGCAAAGGGGGCGCCTAACTGTTCCATCGCGGATGATCACATAGACCCTCGCCGGTCTGCCCTGTTCATGGCAAGGTCGATCCT
>NZ_MUAV01000217.1:0-359 GCF_003265965.1 Rhodovulum viride
GTTTATACGCCTCGACACTGACACCGAGCGGCGGGATCTCGGCCAGGATCATGCCCCGGCCGATTCCTTGTCGGGGGCCTTGTCGGGCGCTTTGCCCTGCTTCGGCGGCGCGCCCGTCTGGGCCTTGGCCTCGGCCTGGGCCAGGGCGGCCTCGCGTTCGGCCAGCGCCGCCTCGCGGGCGGCCAGATCGGCGGCCTTCGCCTCGATCTCGCCCGGATCGGCCGCCGCGGCCAGCTGCGCCTCGGCCGCCCGGTCGAAGACCGTCGCGACCGGGTCCTCGCCCCGGGTCAGCCTGGCGGCCAGCGCGGGCGCGAACCCCGCCACCTCGCCGCGGTTGTAGCGCCCGTAAGCGCGGCGGA
>NZ_MUAV01000218.1:0-358 GCF_003265965.1 Rhodovulum viride
ACCTTGTCCCAGATCAGCAGCTTGGCGTTGTAGAGGATGAACGGCGCCGCCCAGGCAGCCTGCACCCAAGCGGTCAGGCGCCCGCCGAGCGCCCGATTCGCCTGACGCTCCTGCAGCTCGGCGATGCGGATCTCGGCCGCGATCCGGTCGGCATCGTTGGCGGCGCGCAGCCGCGCCTCGTAGGCCTCGCGCAGCTGGCCCGCCAGCCCGCCGCCGAGGATCTGCACCAGCCAGCCCATCACGATGCCTCGCGCATGCAATAGCCGTATTCCTCGGTGCGGCGGTTCCGGAGCCCCGCGACGACGCGCCCGCCCGCCTTGTTCCACCAGGTCAGGGCCTCGCAGGCGCCCGGCACGTC
>NZ_MUAV01000219.1:0-357 GCF_003265965.1 Rhodovulum viride
AACAAAATCGACGACATTTCGTTTGAAGATTACGAATCCCCAGAAATCACCTCCCCCAGAGACGTTATCGTCGAGGTAAAGAAAACCGGTATTTGTGGGTCAGATATCCATTACTATGCCCATGGCCTGATCGGGCCTTTTGTTTTGAGAAAACCAATGGTGTTGGGCCACGAGTCGGCCGGTGTGGTTGTTGCCGTTGGTGACGACGTAACCAACTTGAAAGTGGGCGACAAGGTCGCCATTGAACCAGGTGTCCCGTCAAGATACAGCGACGAGTACAAGTCAGGAAACTACCACTTGTGTCCACACATGGCATTTGCTGCTACGCCACCAGTCAACCCCGACGAACCGAACCCA
>NZ_MUAV01000220.1:0-353 GCF_003265965.1 Rhodovulum viride
TAAACCGAAACCCATGTCATCATCGGATTCCTCTTTGGCTTCTTCTTCTTTTTCTTCTTCAGCAGCTTCTTCGGCAGCAGCACCACCAGCGGCAGCACCACCAGCAGCAGCGGCAGCTGGAGCAGCAGAGAAGTTGAAGAAAAATTCTTTCAAGTCTTTACCTTCTAAAGCTTTGGCGAATAAATCAGCCCAGATACCTTCAACTTCAACATTAGCTTTGGTGACTAAAGCTAATAATTTTTCAGAAGTGATTTCAACTTCGGCGTCAGCTAAGATTAAAGCGGCGTATGATAATGCAGATTCAGTAGACATTGTAATAAGGAATTAACTAGAGATAATCAAATTAAGCAAAG
>NZ_MUAV01000221.1:0-353 GCF_003265965.1 Rhodovulum viride
CGCGGCATCGCCTGGGTCTACTTCTCGGCCAATTACGACCGCGACCTCTTCCCGACCGGCGCGCCGCAGATCCGCGTCCGGGCCCGCGGCAAGCGCGTTTACGACCCGCGCGACGGCCAGACCCGCTACAGCACCAACCCCGCGCTGTGCCTGCGCGATTACGCCCTGACGCCCGAGCTTTTTGGCGGCATCGGCTGGACCGAGGCCGATCTGGACGAAGCCGCCCTCGTGGCGCTGGCCAATGCCGCCGAGGAACCGGTGCCGCTGGCCACGGGCGGCAGCCAGCCGCGCTACGCCTTCAACGGCGTGCTCGATACCGAGGCCAGCCCGCGCGAGAACCTCGATGCGCTCTC
>NZ_MUAV01000222.1:0-352 GCF_003265965.1 Rhodovulum viride
CGGATGGCGCCGGTCGTGATCCGCCGCGCGGGCCGCCAGGCGCGGAAATGCGAGATCTCCTCCTGGTGGTGGCCCTCGGCCGGCCGGAACGGGCGCGCGCCGATCGTGTCATGGGCCTCGACCTGGTCGGTCAGCACCATCTCATGACCGCCATCCGCGTGGCGGAAGTGATAGCTGATGCCATGCCGCTCCATCATCCGGCAGGCGAAGGCCAGGTCGCTCTCGCGGTACTGCACGGTGTATTCGAGTTCGGGGTAGTCGTTGGCCAGCTCGACCGTCAGCGCGCCCGCATCTGCATAGGCCCCGAGCAGCTCGGTCAGGATCTCGACCACGGTCTTGTTGTGAAAGATCC
>NZ_MUAV01000223.1:0-351 GCF_003265965.1 Rhodovulum viride
AACTCGACTGACCACGGTGTCCCGCCCCGTGCGGGCGGGCATCCCATGCCCAGAAAAGGAGGCGTCCATGCCCGACTTTCCGACCCGGCCCACACTGCGCACCCTGACGCTTGCGGCGCTGACCGGCGCGCTGGCGCTGATCACCCTTTGGGGCGGCACGGTCCTCGCGGCCCGCGCCCAATCCGCCGCACCGGTCTGCGTGCTGGCGCTGGCGACGGAGGCAGCCCGATGATGACCTGCATCGACCCCGGCGCCGCCCAGGTCGCCCATGCCCGCGCCATCGTCCTGAACCCGGGCGCCTATGCGCATCGCCTGTCGATCCGGCTGCATGCCTGGGCCGTCCTGAAAACG
>NZ_MUAV01000224.1:0-350 GCF_003265965.1 Rhodovulum viride
AACTCGACTGACCACGGTGTCCCGCCCCGTGCGGGCGGGCATCCCATGCCCAGAATGGAGGCGTCCATGCCTGACTTTCCGGCCCGACCCTCACCGCGCGCCCTGACGCTGGGGACGCTGACCGGCGTGCTGGCACTGATCACCATTTTGGGCGGAACGGTCCTCGCGGCCCGCGCCCAATCTGCCGCACCGGTCTGTGTGCTGGCGCTGGCACCGGAGGCGGCCCGATGATGACCTGCATCGACCCCGGCGCCGCCCAGGTCGCCCACGCCCGGGCCATCGTCTTGAACCCGGACGCCTATGCGCATCGCCTGTCGATCCGGCTGCATGCCTGGGCCGTCCTGAAAACG
>NZ_MUAV01000225.1:0-346 GCF_003265965.1 Rhodovulum viride
GGCGCTGTTGCGCAAATCAGCTGACGACCGCAGTTCCCCTTTCCCCGGACACACTTATCCCATGGCCACGGTGAGCGGGATGCCGAGCGCCGTGAAGCGGTTGAGGACCGCCGCCCGGATCTGGACTTCGGCAACCTGGCGGTCGAAGTCCCGTGACATCAGCCTCTGGCCGAGCAGTTTCACGCAGTTCGTTTTCGTTTCGACCCTGCTCCGGCGGTGGGACCCGCTCCAATTCCGCCAGAGTGCCCGGCCGAGGGGCTTCGATGCTCGCAGGATCTCGTTTCGTGCGCGGGCTCCGGCGCTGTCCCGCTTCCATGGCCTGGCGTTGCGGCGCGGCGGAATGATT
>NZ_MUAV01000022.1:0-78491 GCF_003265965.1 Rhodovulum viride
TCCTCGCCCAGCACAATGCCGGGGCGCGGATGCAGCGCCATGCCGGCCGCCCGGCGGGCGCCCCGCTTTCCACCCTCACCACGCGCGGCACGCAACAGCAGATCGTCGCCGCGCATCTGATGAGCCTGCACGGCAAGACCCGGCGCGATCAGCCCCTCGACGCGCCCATGCCGACGCTTTGCGCCGGGGGCGGGCATGGCGCGCTGGTCGCGGCCTTCCTGCAGAAATACTACGGCGCGGGCACCGGCCAGGCAGCTGGCACGCCGCTGCACACGCTCTCGACCCGCGACACCTTCGGACTGGTAACGGTCGAGATCGACGGTGCGAGCTATGCCATCGCCGATATCGGCATGCGCATGCTGACCCCGCGCGAGATGTTCCGCGCCCAGGGCTTCCCCGAGAGCTACCGGATCGACACCGCCCCGGACGGCCGTGCCTTCACCAAGACCGAACAGACCCGCATGTGCGGCAACTCGGTCTGCCCGCCCGTCGCCGCCGCCATCATCGCGGCCAACTGTCCACACTTGGCCGCCGCCCCGAAGCGCCATGCCGGATGACCCCGCGCGCAGCGCCCAGACCACGAAGGAGCCCCTCTGATGCCCAGGATCACCCCCGACCGGATCGAGGAGATCGAGAGCCTCGCCCGGCACAATTGCGACGAGCTGGCGGGCCTGACCGCCGAGCTCGCCGAGCTGCAGGCCCGCGTAGACAAGCTGGAAGGCAGGACGAATGAACTCGGTTCAACCGATACCAAACCCGCACAGCGCAGATACCGCGACCCTTGTCGATGCGAGGCTGTCGCGACGGAGACAGAAGGGATGCAGGAGGGCAGGAAGAATGGCGACACCTAGTCCCCAAGCTGTTGCGCGTCAGACGATGGCCGCACTGCTTCGCGAGGCTCGTGCGGCGGGCTGGATTCGCGTTCGAGGAGAAATTAGACCGGACGGGAGTATGACTGTGGACGCCGGTATGATCGAGGCGGACACGTCCGACGACTTCCTCGAAGGTGACCTGAGGATGGGGCAGTGACCAAGAAAAGCCTCCCCAAATACGTCTACTGGGATCGCGGCTATGTCAGGTTCATCCGCCGGGCGCGCGGTCAAAGCGTAATGATGAAAGAAGAGCCCGGGACGCCAGAGTTCTGGGATCACTATAATGCCCTGTTGAAAGGGCGCGAGCCCGTTCCCTCGAAAAGGAACTTCGAGGCTTTGATTCTCAGTTACTATGAAAGTGACGCGTTCAAGAAGCTGAAGCCGCGCACCAAGGCCGACTATCAGAAATACATCAGCCATATTCGGTCGATTTGGGGCACGAAAGACCCGGCTAAGATTGAGCCACACCACGTCTATGAACTGCACCGTGCCAATGCCGAGCGATGGCGGCAGGCGAATTACCTGGTGCAGGTGATGGTGGTCCTGATGAACCACGCCCGCCTGATCGGCCTCCTCAAGAAGGAGCATGGAAACCCCGCCAAGGGCATTCCGCTGTTCAAGCAGGAAAGCGACGGATGGCAGCCATGGCCCGAAGACATTCGCGCAGAGTTCGAGGCCGTGGCCACCCCACGAGCGAGATTGGTCTATGAGCTTTGCTTGGGCACCGGCCAGCGGATCGGAGACGTGCTGAAGATCCGTTGGGATCACCTCAAGGATGGGGCTTACGACTTCACCCAAGGCAAAACCGATAAGCCCTTGTGGATCCCCCTCACGGATCGCCTCAGCGCCCATCTGGCGATGGTGGAAAGGAAGGGACTGACAGTCATCACAGACGCGCAGGGGCGTCCAGTTCGCTACCGCACGGTTGCGGAAGAAATGCGCAAGGTGAAGGCTGGCATGAGCCACCCTGATGCGGCGACGTTCGTGACGCACGGACTGCGAAAGAACGCGACCATCGAACTCTATCTCGCCGGATGCGACGACGAGATGGTGAAATCCGTAACCGGACACTCCGGGGTCGAGATGCTGAAAAAGTATGGAGGGCGAGTCAGGCAGAAGGTCCTAGCTGCCAAGGCTCAAGACGCACGAAACCGGATGGAACGGAACAAGACCAGAACGTGAAAGTTTCAACGCCTGTTTCAAATTTCAACAGGTGAAGCGGTGTCCGAGCGCTAAGCTACTGAAAGTATTGGAGGCGAGTAGGAGAATCGAACTCCTGTACACGGATTTGCAATCCGCTGCGTAACCACTCCGCCAACTCGCCACGTCAAGCGACTAGCCCTCTAGCATCCGAAATCCCGCAGCACAAGCCTCAACATCGCGGCCTTGGGGCGAGTTCCACCAGGACGCGGAGAGACGGCCGCGCTTGCCTTGGTCGAGTCCGATGCCGGCCTGGGCTTGAGCCTTCGGCAGGCGGCCGTCAGTCCGCCAGATGAGCGGGCTTCTTGCCGGCGATGATCATCGCGAGGATGTCGTCGGTCGTGACCTCGTCGACCCGGACGATGCCGACAAGCTGGCCGTTCTTCATCACCGCCGCCCGGTCGCACAGCGCCTTGACCTGATGGACGTCGTGGTCGATCAGGAAGATCCCGAGCCCTTGCCGTTTCAGCTCGCCGATCAGCTCGGCCACCATCTGCGTCTCTTGCGGACCGAGCGCGGCGGTGGGCTCGTCCATGATCAGGATGCGGGCGTTGAAATAGACCGCCCGGGCGATGGCGACCGACTGCCGTTGCCCGCCCGACAGCGCCGAGACCGGGGAAGCGAACTTGCGGAAATTGGGGTTGAGGCGGGCCATGATCCGGCGGGTTTCGGCCTCCATCGCAGCCTCGTCCATCAGCCCCAGCGGCGTCACCAGCTCGCGCCCGAGAAAGAGGTTCGAGGCGGCGTCGAGATTGTCGGCCAGGGCGAGCGTCTGGTAGATCGTCTCGATGTTGTAGCGCCGGGCGTCGCGCGGGTTCGAGATGGCGGCGGGGCGGCCGTCGATCAGGATCTCGCCCGCATCGCGTTGATAGGCGCCCGAAAGGCACTTGATCAGGGTCGACTTGCCCGCGCCGTTATGGCCCAGAAGCCCCACGACCTCGCCGGGATAGAGATCGACCGAGACATGATCGACCGCCTTGATGCCGCCGAAGGAAATCGAGATGTCCTTCATCTCGACCAGGGGGGTGCCCGTCTGGCCAGCCATCACCGTTCTCCCGTCCGTTTGCGGTAGAGGATGTCGACCAGCACCGCCAGCACCAGAACCGCGCCCACGACGATGTTCTGGAACGGCGCATCGACCCCCACCATGGCCATGCCCGATTGCAGCGACTGCATGATCAGCGCGCCGAGGATCGCGCCATAGATCGTGCCCGAACCGCCCGCAAGCGCCGTGCCGCCGATCACCGCGGCCGCGATCACGCGCAGCTCGTCCAGCGTGCCGATGTCGTTCGAATGGAAGGTCAGCCGGGCGGAGGCCACCACCGCCGACAGCGCACACAGCACACCCATCAGCGCGAAGACCTTGACCGTCAGCCAGCGCGTGTTGATCCCCGACAGGGCAGCGGCATCGGGGTTGCCGCCCGTCGCGAACACATAGCGCCCGAACCGGGTGCGCCGGGCGATCACCGTCATTCCGGCCGCGATCAGGATCAGCAGGATCACCGAGAAGGGCAACCCGTAGCCCGCGGAAAAGCCCTCGGGCATGACCTCGCCGCGGGACTCGAAGATCCGCGCCAGACGCCGGGCGGGAACGTCATAGGCATTCAGAACCGCGACGAAGCCGAGGATCGCACCCGCGACCACAAGGCCCAGGAGCGCCTCGGCCCAGCGTGGCTTGACCGGGAAATCATGCGCCCGACGGTTGCGGCGGCGCGCGGCCATGTAGACCAGCGCGAAGACGGTCGCCGCCAGCCCGAAGCCCCAGGACAGGCTCTCGCCCAGGGTGCCGTTGATGCCGCCCAGAAGCTGATAGGTCGGGTCCAGCGGGCCGATGGTCTGCCCGTTCGTCAGGTACCAGGCGACGTTGCGCCAGACCAGAAGCCCGCCCAGCGTGACGATGAAGGCAGGGATGCCCAGAAACCCCACCAGCCAGCCCTGAAACCCGCCGATCACCGCGCCTGTCGCGAGCCCCGCGGCGATGGCCAGCGGTGCGATCGCCCAATGGCCGAGCCCAAGCCCCAGCCAGTCGGGCAAAACGACGGTCTGCACCATCGCCATCACCGCCGAGCAGGTCGCCAGCAACGCGCCGACCGACAGGTCTATATTGCGGGTGACGATCACGAAGACCATGCCGGTGGCCATGATCGCCACGCTGACGGTCTGGATCGTCAGGTTGAAGATGTTCCGGGGCGTCAGGAACCGCCCGTCGGTCACCAGATTGAACACCAGGCACAGCACCACGAAGGCGCCGATCATGCCAAGCAGGCGCGTGTCCAGCTCCAGCGAGTCGAAGATCGACTTGCGGGCGGGCGCGTCGCTGCGGGTCTGGGCGTGTTGCATTCCCTGCCTCTCCGAAGACCTTGGAGCCGCGCTTCGGCTCCGGGGGCGGCAGGTGCCGCCCGCCGGGCCGTTCGGGGCTCAGTTGCAGGGGGCGGGGCCGTTCTCGACCCCCTGACACAGCGCGTCGACGCTGATCCAGCCGGCATCGGTGACCGTGCTCAGGTTGTCCCGCGTGACCGGGATCGGTTCGAGGAACTTGGCCCAGAGCGTGGTGCCGCTGGGCGAGGTCCATTGCTGGGCGCCGTCGATGTCGCTCATCTTGGTGCCGCCCGCCAGCTCGACAGCGATTTCGCCCGCGGCCTTGCCAAGCTCGCGCGCATCCTTCCAGACCGACACCGTCTGGGTGCCCTTGGCGACCCGGTTCAGCGCGGCATGGTCGCCGTCCTGCCCGGAAACGGGAATGCCGCCCATGCCTTGTGCCATCAGCGCCGCCACCGCGCCGCCCGCGGTGCCGTCATTCGAGGCCACGACCGCATCGACCTCGTTGTCATTGGCGGTCAGGACCTGTTCCATGTTGCGCTGGGCGTTGGCGGGCAGCCAGCCGTCGGTATAGGCCTCGCCCACGATCTTGATCTTGCCTGCGTCGATCGCGGGTTGCAGCACCTGCTGCTGGCCGCCCCGCAGGAAATCGGCGTTCGGGTCGGTGGGCGAGCCCTTGATCATCACGTAATTGCCCTCGGGCGCCTTCTCCAGCACGGCGCGGGCCTGCATCCGGCCGACCTCGACATTGTCGAAGGTCAGGTAGAACGCGCGGCTGTCCTCGATCAGCCGGTCATAGGCGATCACCGGAATGCCCTCGTCCGAGGCCGATTGCACCGCCGGAATGATCGCCGAGGTGTCCTGGGCCAGGATCAGCAGCGCATCGACGCCCTGCGCGATCAGGCTTTCCACATCCGACAACTGCTTGGCCGACGAAGATTGCGCGTCGGTCGAGACGTATTTCGCCCCCGCCGCGTCCAGCGCGGACTTGATCGCGGCCTCGTCGGTCTTCCAGCGTTCTTCCTGAAAGTTCGACCAGCTTACCCCCACGGTCAGATCCTGCGCGAGCAGCGGCCCGCCAAGACAGGTCGCGGCCAGAAGGCCCGCGATCAGCGTTCTTCCTTGCATCTGATACCTCCCAAGCATCACCGGGCCGCGGCCGTCGCCTGGCGGACGCCGCGGCGCCTTGGCCGCAAGCATGACACCGATTTTTCACCTGTCAAAATAAAAATGTTCTGCGATACTTGAGCTGCCCGGATATGGGGAGGAAATGCCGGGGTCCAGCTGTCGCGGCGTGCGGATCGGCATGCGGCGCGGCGTAATTTCCCTATTTTTCGCGCGGATTTAGTTCGGTGAATGAAAAATGATGACGCCGGTCTCGACGCTGCATCTGGGGCCCGGAAACCCCGATCAGCCGCGCGGCTGCGGTCCTCTGGCGCCGCCGCGCAGCCCGGCGCCGCGCCCGCTGCGCCAGCAGATCTTCGAGCAGGTCCGGGCGATGGGTGAGGTCTCGCGGGGGCAGCTTGCGCGCGAGCTCGGGGTCAGCCCGGCGTCGGTGACGACCCAGACCTCCGAACTGATCGAGCAAGGCTATCTGACCGAGGTACCCCTGGTGCCCGGGGCCGAACCGCTGAGGGGGCGCCCGCCGGTCGCCCTGAGGGTCGCGGCCGGGGCGCATGCGGTGGCGGGGGTCAAGTTCTCGATGCGCAAGCATGTGGCGGTGGCGCTCGATTTCGCGGGCAACCAGATCGCCGAAGCCAGCGAGCCCGCCCGCGACCGCGCCCCGCCCGGCGACCAGATCGAGGTGCTGGCGCGGCTGATCGGGTCGGTCTGCGCCGAGGCCGGGATCGGGCCGGGCGATCTGGCGCAGGTCGGCATCGGGGTGCCGGGCTTCGTCGATCATGCCTCGGGTCGGGTGCACTGGTCGCCGGTCTTCGGCGCGCGCGATGTCGATCTGGCGCAGGCGGCCTCGGCTCGGCTCGGCCTGCCGGTGATCGTCGACAACGACGCCAATCTGGCGGCGCTGGCCGAACTGTGGTTCGGCAGCGGCCGGACCCTGTCGGATTTCGCCGTCGTCACGCTCGAGCACGGGCTGGGCATGGGGCTGGTGCTGAACCACCGGGTGTTTCGCGGCGCGCTGGGGCTTGGGGTCGAGCTGGGCCATACCAAGGTGGAACTCGACGGCGCGCTCTGCCGCTGCGGCCAGCGCGGTTGTCTCGAGGCCTATGTCGCCGATTACGCGTTGGCGCGCGAGGCCCATGTCGCGCTCGATCTCGCGGGCGGCAGTGTGGGCGGCGGGGCCGAGGGCGGCGCCGATCTGGTCGAGAGGCTCTATGCCGAGGCCAAGGCGGGCAATGCGGTGGCGCAGTCGATCTTTCGCCGCGCCGGGCGCTATCTGGCGCTGGGGCTGGCCAATGTCATCAACGTCTTCGACCCCGAACTGCTGATCCTCAGCGGCGAGCGGATGCGCTATGACTATCTTCATGCGCAGGAGACCATCGCCGAGGTCGGCGGCTCGGTGCTGCCCGCCCGCGCGACCCCGCCCCGGATCGAGGTCCATGCCTGGGGCGATCTGCTGGGGGCGCATGGCGCCGGCGCGCTGGCGCTGGGCGCGGTGACCGACCGCCGGATCGGCGGCCCGTTCGAGGGGGCGGCGGCATGAAGGGGCTGACGCTCGCACTGTTGGCTCTCGGCACGCCCGCCTCGGCCGGTCCGGTCTTTCTCGACCGCAGCGCCGCGCTGCCGGTGACCCATGTCTATTCCGGCGGCTGGGAGCATTTTGTGGGAGGGGGCGTCGCGATCCTCGATTGCAACGGCGACGGGCGGCCCGATTTCGCCGCCGCCGGGGGCGCGGGGCCCACGCATCTTTTCGTCAACCGCACCCCCGGGCCGGGCGCGGCGCTGGCCTTCGAGGCGGCCGAACTGTCGGTACCGACGGGCGTCACCGGGCTCTGGCCGCTCGATATCGACGGCGACGGGACCCTCGATCTGGCGGTGCTGCGGGCCGGGCCGAACCTGCTGCTGCGGGGCGACGGGCAGTGCGGTTTTGCCAAGGCCGATTGGGGCTTCGCGGGCGGCGACGGCTGGAGCACGGCCTTTTCCGCGACATGGGAGCCCGGGCGCAGCCTGCCGACGCTGGCCATCGGCAACTATGTCGACCGCGCCGATCCGAACGGCCCCTTCGGCACTTGCGACGGTAACGAGCTGCACCGGGCCGAGGCCGGACGTTACGGCGCGCCGCTGCCGCTCAGGCCCGGCTTCTGTGCCCTCTCGATGCTCATTTCCGACTGGCAGCGGACCGGTCGGCCCGAGCTTCGGATCTCGAACGACCGGCATTACTATGTCAGCGGCGGCTACGAGCAGATGTGGCGGCTGGACCCGCTGGCCGAGCGCGGGCCGGACGAGGGCTGGCGCCGGGTCTCGCTGTGGGGAATGGGGATCGCCAGCGCCGATCTCGACGGCAACGGCTTTCCCGAGGTGATGCTGACCTCGATGGGCGACCAGCTTTTGCAGTTCAACGAGGCGGGCGTGCTGCGCGACGCGCCCTATGCGCAGGGCAGCTATGCCCAGCGGCCCTATCTGGGCGATGACGGGCGGCCCTCGACCGGCTGGCATGCCGAATTCGGCGATGTCGACAATGACGGGCGGCTCGATCTCTTTATTGCCAAGGGCAATGTCGACCAGATGCCCTCGAATGCGATGAGGGACCCCAACAACCTGCTGATGCAGCAGCCCGACGGCACGTTTCATGAGGCGGGGGATGCGGCCGGGATCGCCTCGGGCGCGCGCTCGCGCGGGGCAGGGCTGGCCGATTTCGATGGCGACGGGCGGCTCGATCTGGTGGTGGTGAACCGCCGCGCGGCCCTGGAGCTGTGGCAGAACGCGACGCCCGGCACAGGTCACTGGCTTGGGGTCGAGCTGCGCCGGGACCCGCCCAATACCCGTGCGGTCGGGGCCTGGATCGAGCTGCGCGCGGGCGGCCTGTCGCAGACCCGCGAGGTCACGGTCGGCGGCGGCCATGGCGGCGGGCAGGCGGGGCCTTTGCATTTCGGGCTGGGCGCGGCCGAGACGGCCCTGCTGCGCGTGCTCTGGCCCGGCGCGGGCTGGAGCGACTGGCAGGAGGTCGCGGCCGATGGCGTGGTGACGCTGCGCCCCTAGCGGTCGACCGGCAGGCCGCTGGGCACGGCGTCGGGGATGCCCAGCCGCCCGGCCAGCGCGGTTTCGTCGGTCAGCGCCTCGAGAAAGGCCATCAAGGCCTCGATCTCGTCCGGGGCAAGACCGGGGCCGGGCTTGGCCGTAGCCTCGATGGCGGCGCGGGCCTCGGGGTCGTCGAGTACGGCCCAGACCGGCTGGGGGCTGTCGAAATGCGGCAGTACGGCCTCGCGCGGGTGGCGGTCCAGAACCTTTCGGGGTGCAGCGTGCCGGGCGAGGAAGGCGCGCAGGTCGGTATCGCCCCCGGCATGGCCCCAGGGACCGGTGCGGGTCACGTTTCTGAGCATCGGCGTGCGGAAGGCGAAGGCGTCGGCGGCATGGCCGGTGACGCGGAACCGGCCCGGATCGGCCTGGCCCGTCTCGAACCGCTCGACCTTGCCGGGGCCGAGCTGCGGCGCGCCCATCGCGTGAAAGCCCATGTCGGAGAGAAGCGGCCCGGAATGGCAGGCGTCGCAGCCCGCCGGGCCGTAGAACAGCGCCTGGCCTTCGGCTGCCGGTCCGGTCAGCGGCGGGCCGCCCCGGAGCGCCCGGTCGAAGGCGCTGTCATCGGCGCGCCACTCGGCCGAGACGAAGGCGGCGATGGCATTCGAGATGTCGGTGAAGGCAATGGGGCGCCCGGCGGCGATCTCGGGATAGACCGCCTCGAACCGGGTCCGGTAGGCCGGAAGCGCCGCGACCCGGTCCGCGATCCGGTCCCAGGCGCCGCCCGGCCCGGTGATGAACCCCTGCCGGACGGCGCGGGCCACGTCGTTTTCCTGATAATGCCCGGCCATCTCGTCGGGCGAAAGCACCGGGAACATGGTCTGCGCCGACAGCAGATTGGCGAACCCCGCCACCATCTCGTCCTCCATCGGGGTGCGGAACCCGGTCGGGCGGCGGGCATCGGTCTCGATCCGGCCGTCGGCAAACAGCACCGTCACCCCGGCCGCGCCCATGTTGAAGAGCGGCGGCGCGTTGCGCGGGATGAGCCGCTCGGGCAGGTTCGCCGGGTCGGCGCGGCGGTCGGGCCCCAGCCCGATGCCGCCCTCGCCAAGCCCCAGCGACAGCCCGTCGCCGGTCGCGAAGCGCGGATGGTGGCAGGTCGCGCAAGAGATGGTGCGGTTGCCCGACAGGATCGGGTCGTAGAACAAGAGCTGTCCAAGACGGATCTCGGCCTCGGGCGCGGCCGCGAAATCGGCATCGGTGAGCGGCGCGGGCAGGCTGCCCGCCAGACCCGGCGGGGCCGCCAGCGCCGCCATGAGGGCCGCGGCAAGGCGTGTCATCGTGTCCTCCCGCCGCCAGCAAAGCGCGGGCGGCAGGCGCGCGTCAAGCCCTTCAGACGAAGCGGTTCACCAGCCCTTCGAGGTATTCCTGCCGACCCGAGCGCGGCTCGGGGTCGCGTTCGGCAGCCAGAACCCGGTCGGCGATCTGATCGAGGCTGCGTTCGCCCTTCAGCATCGCCTGCGCCTCGGGCGCTTGCCAGCCTGCGTAGCGGTCGGCCAGTGCGGCATCCAAGCTGCCCTCCTCGATCATCGCGGCGGCGGCCTTCAGGCCCCGCGCGCAGGTGTCCATGCCAAGGATATGGCCATGGAACAGATCGGCCGGGTCGATCGACTGGCGCCGGATCTTGGCGTCGAAATTGGTGCCGCCGTTGGTGAAGCCGCCCGCCTTCAGGATCTCGCGATAGGCCAGCGCCACCGATTGCGGGTCGTTCGGGAAATGGTCGGTATCCCAGCCGCATTGCGGATCGTTCCGGTTCATGTCGATCGAGCCCAGCACGCCCAGCGCCGCCGCCAGGGCCAGTTCATGTTCGAAACTGTGGCCCGCGAGGAAGGCATGGCCGACCTCGATGTTCAGCTTGACCTCGTTTTCCAGCCCGTAGCGCTTGAGGAAGCCGTAGCAGGTGGCGACGTCGTAGTCGTATTGATGCTTGGTCGGCTCCTGCGGCTTCGGCTCGACCAGGATCGTGCCCTTGAAGCCGATCTTGTGCTTGTACTCGACCACCATCGACAGCATCCGGCCCATCTGGTCCAGCTCCTGGCCGAGATCGGTGTTCAGCAGCGTCTCGTAGCCTTCGCGCCCGCCCCAGAGCACGTAGTTCTCGCCGCCCAGCCGGTGGGTCACGTCCATCATCGCCTTGATCGAGGCGGCGGCATAGGCAAAGACCTCGGGGTCCGGGTTGGTGGCCGCGCCCGCCATGTAGCGGCGGTGGGAAAAGAGGTTCGCCGTGCCCCAGAGCAGGCGGATGCCGGTCGCTTCCATCTTCTGGGCAAAGACCTCGGCGACGCGGTTCAGGTTGGTGACCGTGTCGACCAGCGTCTTGCCTTCGGGGCGCACATCGGCGTCGTGAAAGCAGAAATAGGGCAGGCCGAGCTTCGAGAACAGCTCGAAGGCGACATCGGCCTTGACGAAGGCCCGGTCCATCCCGTCGCCATACCAGGGGCGCTCGAAGGTGCGGCCGCCGAACGGGTCGAGCCCCTCATAGGCGAGGCTGTGCCAATAGGCACCGGCAAAACGCAGATGGTCCTCCATCCGCT
Organism: Rhodovulum viride; assembly: GCF_003265965.1. Taxonomy (NCBI): domain Bacteria; kingdom Pseudomonadati; phylum Pseudomonadota; class Alphaproteobacteria; order Rhodobacterales; family Paracoccaceae; genus Rhodovulum; species Rhodovulum viride. Next base: position 11,120 of record NZ_MUAV01000022.1, read on the forward strand.
TGCCAAGCACCAGCGCGTCCGGGTCGTAATGGCGGAAGGCCAGCGGGTTGGTGCTGTCGGGGCCTTCATAGGCGATCTTGCCGATGCCGTGGAAGAAGTCGGTCATGTGCGGTCCTCCTGTCCGGGGCGGCGCCGCGTCCGCATGCGCCCCCCGCCTGTTTGGTAGCCCCGATCCGGGCATGGAACAATCGCGATGCCAGGATCGGGGGGGCTCCTGTCCGGTCGGCGCGTCCGGTCGGCACGCGCGCGGCGGAGCGGAAGAGCGATAGGGTGGCGGATCAGTCCGCCCCGGCGGTCTCGGTGCAGATGGCCCCGGCCGACGCCCGCGCGCCGTCGCGCAGAAGCTGCGCATAGGCTTCGGCCAGATGGCCCTTCAGGGTCCGGGCCAGCGCCTCGGGGAAGATCTCGCGGACCGAGAGCAGCGCCGCGACCTTGGCCTCGGGCGTCTCGGCCCCGTCGCTCAGCGCGCGCAGCCGCTCGGCCAGCGGGTCGCGCACGTCGATGGGTCGGCCCGCCTCGTCAAGACCGCCGACATAGCGCATCCAGGCCGCGACGGTCAGGATCAGCCCGGGGCTCGCTCGGCCCTCGACAAGGTTGTCGGACAGGGTCGCGAGGATGCGCTGGGGCAGTTTCTGGCTGCCGTCCATGGCGATCTGCCAGGTGCGGTGCCGGATCGCGGGATTGGCGAAGCGCGCGCCAAGCGCCTCGGCATAGGCGGCCAGCGACACGCCGGGCGGCGGGGTCAGCGCCGGGGCGATCTCGTCGGCCCAAAGGTGGCGCACAAAGGCCCCCAGCGCCGGATCGGCCACGGTTTCGGAAATCGTCTCGTGCCCGGCCAGATAGCCCAGATAGGCCAGCGCCGAATGGGCGCCGTTCAGCATGCGCAGCTTCATGTGCTCGTAGGGCGTGACCTCGGTGACCAGTTCGGCGCCGACCGCGCCCCAGTCGGGCCGCGCGTCATCGACGAAATCGTCCTCGATCGCCCATTGCCGGAAGGGCTCGTGCATCACCGGGGCGGCGTCGTGGCAGCCGGTCAGCGCCTCGACGCGGGCGATGTCCTCGGGGCTGGTGGCGGGCACGATCCGGTCGACCATGGTGGAGGGAAAGCGGCCCTCGGTGCCGATCCAGTCGGCGAGGCCCGGGTCGATCCGGCTGGCCAGCGCCAGCACCACGCCGCGCACCACCCGGCCGTTGTCGGGAAGGTTGTCGCAGGTCAGCACGGTGAAGGGGCGCAGCCCCCGGTCGTGGCGCAGCTGCAGCGCCCGCACCAGATAGCCCGGCGCCGAGACCGGATGGGCCGAGCCCAGATCGTGCAGGATGTCGGGATGATCGAGATTGAGCGCGCCGGTCGCGGGGTCGTGGCAATAGCCCTTCTCGGTGACGGTCAGGGTCACGATGCGGATCGCCGGATCGGCCATCGCCTCGAGCACGGCCTGCGGGTCTTCGGGCGCGACCAGCACGTCGCGCAGGATCTCGACCGGATGCGCAAAGGCGCCCTCGGGGCCAAGCTCCAGCGCGGTATAGGTGCAGCCCTGCGGCGCCAGCGCGTCGCGGGTGCCGGGCGATTTCAGCGAGACGCCAATGATGCCCCAGGCGCCGCCCGAGTGGGCCACGGCGTCTTCGGTATAGATGGCGCCATGGGCGCGGAAGAAGGCGCCAAGGCCAAGGTGGACGATGCCGGCCTCGGGGGCCTTGGCGGTGCGGGTCATTCGGTCAGCGGGCAAGCCAGCCTCCATCTACGTTCAGGACCGCGCCGTGAATGTAGCGCGCGGCCGGGGAGCAAAGGAACGCGGCGGTTCCGGCGATGTCCTCGGGGGCGCCCCAGCGCCCGGCCGGAATCCGGTCGAGGATCGCCTGGCTGCGCAGGGGGTCGTCGCGCAGCGCCGCGGTGTTGTTCGTGGCGATATAGCCCGGGGCGATGGCATTGACATTGATGCCGCGCCCCGCCCATTCGTTGGCGAGGATTTTCGTCAGCCCGGCCACCCCATGTTTCGCCGCCGTATAGGCCGGGACGCGTATACCGCCCTGAAAGCTGAGAAGCGAGGCGATGTTGACGATGGCCGCGGGCAGGGTGCCCGTCTCCAGACAGGCCCGGGCAAAGCCCTGGGACGTGAAGAAAAGCGCCTTCAGATCGACATCCATCACTGCGTCCCAGTCGGCCTCGGAATAGTCCAGGCTGTCGGCCCGGCGGATGATCCCGGCATTGTTGACGAGGATGCTGTAGCCCTCCCCGGCAAAGAGATCGCGCCCGGCCATCGGGTCGGCCAGATCGAGGATCAGGCTTTGGCCTGTACCGCCCGCGGCCTCGATCAGGCTCACGGTCTCGTCCGAGGGACGGCGCCCGGCGCAAGTGACGGCCGCGCCCTGGGCTGCCAGCGCCCGGGCGATGGCCTGACCGATCCCGGTATTGGCGCCGGTGACGAAGGCGCGGCGGCCGTCCAGCGAGAATGGGCTCATCGCAGGTCTCCGGGCGCGACCATGTCCATGTCGGTGAAGTCGATATTGTCGCCCGCCATCGCCCAGACGAAGCCATAGCGCCCGGTTCCGGCCCCGGCATGGATCGACCAGGGCGGCGACAATGCGGCCTCTTCATTGGCGACGAAGAGATGCCGGGTCTCGTCGGGCGGGCCCATCAGGTGCAGCACCCGGTCCCCGGGCGCCATGTCCCAGTAAAGATAGGCCTCCATCCGCCGGTCATGGGTATGGGGCGGCATGGTGTTCCAGACCGATCCCGGCTCGAGCACCGTATAGCCCAGCACCAGCTGGCAGCTTTCCATCACCAGCGGGTGGATGAACTGCATGATCGCCCGCCGGTTGGCGGCTTCGGCGCTGCCCAACTCGACCCGGTTGGCCTCGGCGGGACGGATCAGGCGGGTCGGGCAGGTCCGGTGCGCGGGTGCCGAGGCAAGGTAGAACCGCCCCTCGCCCGCAAAGCCGACCGGCCCCGCCCCCATCCCCAGATACAGCACGTCGCCCCGCGCCATCGCCCAGCTTTCGCCCATCGCGGTGACGGTCCCGGTCCCGCCCAGATTGACGATCCCAAGCTCGCGCCGGTCGAGAAAGCCCGGCGTGCCGGTCTCGGCCACGTGATCAAGCGTCAGCCGCCCGCCCGCGGGCACCGCGCCCCCCAGAACGAAGCGGTCGTAATGGCTGTAGACCAGCCGCAGGCGGCCGTCCTGAAAGAGCCCCTCTGCCAGGAAATGGCGGCGCAGCGCGGCGGTATCCATGGTTCTCGCCTGGTCGGGATGCACCGCATGGCGGGTCTCGACGTGAAGCATGCTGTCTCCTCTCACAGAAAATCGTCGCGGCGGGGGGCGAAGCTGTCGATCAGCTCGCCCGGCTCGAGGCAAAGGCAGCCATGTTCGGCCCCCGAGGGGATGACAAAGCTGTCGCCGGGCCCGACCTCGAAGCTGTCGCCCGCGACCGAAAAGCGGAACCGGCCCGACCGCACATGGGTCGCCTGCACATGGGGGTGGCTGTGCAAAGGACCCTCGGCGCCTTCGCAAAAGCGGAACGAGACCAGCATCAGCTCGGGGGTCTCGGCCAGCACGCGGCGGCGGATGCCGGGGTCGGTATCGGTTTCGGGATAGGGCATCGGGTTGTCCTTAGTGGAAGAGCCCGGGCAGCCAGAGCGACAGCGCGGGGATGTAGGTGACCGCGATCAGCGTGGCGAGCGCGGCCAGATAGAAGGGCCAGATCGTGCGCATCACCTGCCAGATCGGCACCCGCCCGACGGCGCAGCCGACGAACAGCACGGCGCCGACCGGCGGGGTGCAGAGCCCGATCCCGAGATTGAGGATCAGGATCACCCCGAAATGCACCGGATCGACCCCGAAGGCCTGCGCCACCGGCAGGAAGATCGGCGTGGTGATGACGATCAGCGGCGACATGTCCATGAAGGTGCCGAGGATCAGCAGCACGACGTTGATCAGCAGCAGGATCACCAGCGGGTTGTCGGACAGATCCGCCAGCACCGCGACCAGCTGCGCGGGCACCCGCAGGAAGGCCAGAAGCCAGCCGAAGGCGGCGGCGCAGCCGATCACCATCAGCACCATGGCGGTCGTGCGCACCGCCGCCTTGGTCGCCTCGACGAAATCGACGAAGCTGAGCGAGCGGTAGACCAGAAGCGTCACCCCCAGCGCATAGACCACCGCGATGTTCGAGCTTTCCGAGGCGGTGAAGACGCCCGAACGCACGCCGCCGAAGATGATCGCGATCAGGATCAGCCCCGGAATTGCGTTCAGCAGAAGCCCGCCCAGCGCGGAGAGGCCCGGGAAGGGCTCGGTCGGATAGCCGCGGCGGATCGCGACGAGGCGCGCCGCCACCATCAGCGACAGCGCCAGCAAGAGCCCCGGCACGATGCCCGCCGTGAAAAGATCGGCGATCGAGATCTTTCCGCCCGCCGAGATCGAATAGATGATCATGTTGTGCGAGGGCGGGATCATCAGCGCGATGATCGACGAGACCACGGTGATGTTGACCGCATAGTCGGTGCCATAGCCGCGCGCCTTCATCTGCGGCACCATCAGCCCACCCACCGCCGAGGCATCGGCCGCGGCCGAGCCCGAGACCCCGCCGAACAGCACCGAGGCCGCGATGTTGACCTGCCCGAGCCCGCCCTTGAAATGGCCGACCAGCGCGCCCGCCAGCGCCACCAGCCGCCGGGCGATGTCGCCCCGCACCATCAGATCGCCCGCATAGATGAAGAACGGGATCGCCATCAGCGCATAGACCGAGACCCCCGAATTCAGCCGCTGGAACACCACGACCGGCGGCAGCCCCAGATACAGGACCGTCGCGAACGAGGCCGCGCCGAGGCAGAAGGCGACCGGCGTGCCGATCAGCAGAAGCGTGACGAAGGTGCCGAAAAGAACCCAGAGCTCCATCCCTCAACGCGCCTCCGACCCGGGTGCGGCCGACAATCCGGCATCGGACGCGGGCTCGATCTCGTGATCGTCGCCGAAGCGCGGCGTCGACAGCCCGGCCGCGCGCCGGGCCAGCCGTTCCAGCGCGAACAGCACCAGCAGCGCGCCGCCGCCGACCAGCGGCAGGAAGTCGAAGGCGCCCGAGATGCCCAGCGCGGGCAGCTTGTTGCCGGCGGTGCGGCCGGCCAGTTCGGCGCCGTAGATCACCATGCCGGTGCCGAACCCCGCGACGACAAAGTCCGACACTGAATAGAGCCAGGGCCGCACCCGGTCCGGCAGCACGTACAGCACCACGTCGAAGGACAGGTGATACCCCTCGCGGATGCCCACCGCCGCGCCGAGGAAGATGAACCAGCCCATGATCATCACCGCGGCGGGCTCGGTCCATTGCAGCGAGTCGTTCAGCACGTAGCGCCAGAACACCTGGGCGGCGATGAAGACGGTCATCAGCACAAGTCCCGCCCCCGCCGTCCAGAGCCCGGCCGTGGCAAGCGCGCCGGTGACCCGCGCGACCCTTCGCATCGTCCGCTGCACTCTTTCCTCCCCGGTTGCAGGTGCGGAACGGCGCGCGATCCGGGCCGCGCGCCGTTCGCATCGCTCATTCGGTGGCCTGAATCCGGGTCACCATGTCCTTCAGCTTGTCCGAGGTGACGTATTTCTCGTAGACCGGCACCATCGCCTCGATGAACGGGGTCTTGTCGATCTCGGTCACGATCTCGACGCCCGCCTCGCGCATCTTCGCCTCCGACTCCGCCTCGCGCGCCGCCCAAAGCTCGCGCATGTGCGGCACCGAGTCCTTCGCGGCCGCCCGCACCGCCTCCTGCTCTTCGGCCGACAGCCCGTCCCAGGTCTTTTTCGAGATCACCAGAACCTCGGGCACGATCAGGTGCTGGTCGAGCGTGTAGTGCCGGGCGACCTCGAAATGACCCGAGCTGTCATAGGAGGGCCAGTTGTTCTCGGCGCCGTCGATCACCCCGGTCTGGATCGAGGAATAGACCTCGCCATAGGGCATCGGCGTCGCATTGGCGCCGAGTGCGTCGACCATGTCGACGAACAGATCCGACTGCATCACCCGGAATTTCATGCCCTTCAGATCGGACATCGCCTGGATCGGGTGCTGGCTGTTGTAGAAGCTGCGCGCCCCGGCATCGTAGAAGGCCAGCCCGATCAGGTCGTGATCGGCAAAGGCTGCGAGGATCTCGTCGCCGATGGGGCCGTCCATGACATGATGCATGTGCTCGACCGAGCGGAAGATATAGGGCAGCGACGGCACCTGGGTTTCCGGGATCATGTTGTTGAACGGGCCGAGGCTGACCCGGTTCATGTCGATGACGCCGAACTGGGTCTGCTCGATCGTGTCCTTCTCTTCGCCCAGCTGGGCCGAGTGGAACACCTCGATGCAAAGCGCGCCGCCGGTCCTCTCCTCCAGCAGCTTGCCCATGTATTGCACGGCCGCGACCGTCGGATAGCCCTCGGGATGGGTGTCCGAGGACCGCAGGGTCCGGTCGCAGGCCAGGGCCGCCGGGGCCAGGGCCAGGGTCGCGAGCGCGGCCGGGGCCAGCAGTGCCGCGAGGCGTTTCAGTTGGGTCATGGTCTCCTCCCTGTGGTGGCTGTCACAGCCGGTAGGCCTTCCGGGGAAGCCGGTGGGCGAGGTCGTGGATGACCTCATGGGCCTCGTCCCCGGTCAGCCGTCCGCTGCGGACGAGCGTCGCGAGGAACGCGGCATCGACCCGGCGCGCGACGTCATGGCGGGCCGGGATCGAACAGAAGGCGCGGGTGTCGTCGTTGAAGCCGACGGTATTGTAAAAGCCCGCGGTTTCCGTCGCGCTCTGGCGAAAGCGGGTCATGCCTTCGAAACTGTCATGGAACCACCAGGGCGGGCCGAGCCGCAGGCAGGGATAGACCCCGGCCAGCGGCGCCAGCTCGCGCGCATAGGCGGTCTCGTCGAGGGTGAAGAGGATCACCGTCAGCCCCGGTTCCTCGCCGACCGCGTCCAGAAGCGGTTTCAGCGCCCGGACGTAGTCGGTGCGCGTCGGGATGTCATAGCCCTTGTCGCGCCCGTAGCGGGCGAGAACCGGGGCCGAATGGTTTCGGAACGCGCCGGGATGGATCTGCATCACCAGCCCGTCCTCAAGCGAAAGCCGCGCCATCTCGGTCAGCATCTGGGCACGGAAGGCTTCGCGCTCGGCGGCATCGGCCCGACCGGCCCGGACCTTCCCGTAAAGCGCCTCGGCCTCGGCGCGGGGCAGGTTCGCGGTGGCGGCACTCGGATGGCCGTGATCGGTGGCGGTGGCGCCGAAGCTCCGGAAAAAGGCGCGCCGGGCGCGATGGGCGTCGAGATAGCCCTCGTAGCGGGCCGGGTCCTCGCCCGCGAGGGCGCAGAAGGCCTCGATATTTTGGGTAAAACCCTCGAAATCGGGATCGGTGACGGCATCGGGGCGGTAGGTGGTGACAACCCGGCCGGGCCAGCCGCTGGCGCGGATCCGGGCATGCCAGCGCAGATCGTCAAGCGGACCTTCGGTGGTCGCCAGCACCTCGATCCCGAACCGCTCGAACAGGGCGCGGGGCCGGTAGTCCGGCCGGACGAGGCAATCGGCGATCCGGTCGTAGATCGCGTCGGCGGTGGCGGGGCCAAGCGGCTGATCTATGCCGAAGACCTCCTGGAAGGCATGATCGAGCCAAAGCCGCGAGGGCGTGCCCCGGAACAGGTGGTAATGGTCGGCAAAGAGCCGCCAGATCGCGCGGCCGTCGGTTTCGGCCGGGCCGCCATCGGTGCGCGGCACGCCCAGCCGGTCCAGCGGCACGCCCTGGCTGTGCAGCATTCGGAAAACGTAGTGATCGGGGGTGACGAACAGCCGGGCCGGGTCGGGGAAGGGGGCGTTCTCGGCGAACCAGCGCGGGTCGGTATGGCCATGGGGCGACACGATGGGCGCTGTTGACACTGCGGCGTGAAGCTCTCGGGCCAGCGTCCGGGCGCCGGGGTCGAGCGGAAACAGCCGGTCTGCGTCGAGTAGCGCCATGGAACACCCCCCTGAAACCGTCCGGGCCTTCTTTGCGCTGTCCGCCCCGTCGCTGCGTCCGCGGTGGACTCGGGCCTTTGCTGTGACTAATATTCTAGTATATCACTTTTAGCCGCCGCTCAATCCCGATGACCAAACCGACCCTCGCGCCGCGTTTCGAGCCGCCCCTGCGGGCCTCGATCGCCGATGGTGTCTTCGCGGAACTGCAGCGCCAGCTTTTGTCGCTGGACCTCGAACCCGGCTCGAAGCTGTCCGAGGCCGAGATCGCCCGCGCGCTGGGGGTCAGCCGCCAGCCGGTGCGCGACGCCTTCTACCGGCTGGCCAAGCTGGGCTTTCTGCAGATCCTGCCGCAGCGGGCGACCACGGTGACGCTGATCTCGACCGGTGCGGTGATGCGGGCGCGGGCGATCCGCACGGCGCTTGAGGCCGAAACGGTGCGGGTTGCGGCCAGCGCGCTGACGCCTGCCGATTTCGACGTGCTCGACGCGCTGCTGGCCGATCAGGACGCGGCCATCGCCGCCGCCGACCGGCCGCGCTTTCACCGGCTGGACGACCTCTTTCACCGCGAGATCTGCGAGCGCGCGGGGCTTGGCTATTTCTGGGACCTGATCGCCGAGAACAAGGGCCATATGGACCGGGTGCGGATGCTGTCGCTGGCCTTCGCCTCGCGGCATGCCTGGGACGATCATGTGCGCATCGTCGCGGCGCTGAAGGCGCACGATCCCGAGGCCGCCTGCACCGCGCTGCGGGCGCATCTGAGCCGGATCCTGGGCCAGATCGAACGCATCCGCGCCGACAACCTGGCCTGGTTCGCCGACGAGCCCGCGCCGCCCGGCCCCTGACGACGATCTGCCGCGCCCGCTTCGGCCCGTCACAATGATCCGGCGCAAGGCAAGGTGGCGGCCGGGCTGATTCACTTGGGCCATCCGTGGGCGCGCGGCACCGGAGCCAGAACCATGCCAGACCGCAGTCCGAACCCGTCTTCGCGCCGCCGGGGCCTGCCGCCCCGCGCCCTTGCCGCCCTTTATCTGGCGGCGATCCTGCTGCCGCTGGCCCTGGCCTGGACCGGCGGGCTCGACCATCGGCGGCTGTCGATGATGCTGGCCGCGGGCGCCGGGATCGCCTCGGCGGCGATGATCCTGATGCAGATGGTCACCAGCGGCCGGTTCGAGGCGGTCTCGGGCCGGATCGGCATCGACGTGACCATGGCGTTTCACAAATGGGCCGCGCCGACCGCGCTGGTGCTGGCGCTGGGCCATGCGCTGCTGCTGGTCGGGCCGCCCGATGCCGCGCATCCGCACCGGCTGGCGCGGCGGCTTTTGCGGATGGCGACCGAGGACGGGCTGGTCGACGGGCGGCTGGCGCTGGGCCTGCTGGCGCTGATCGTGGCGCTGGCCCTGCTGCGCGAGCGGCTGCCGCTGCGCTATGAAATCTGGCGGGCAAGCCATGCGCTGGGCGCGGTCGCGCTGGTCGGCACGCTGCTGTGGCATATCGCCAGCGACGCGCGCCCGGCGGGCCTGACCCTGCCCTTGTGGGGGCTTTTCGCGCTGGCCGCGCTGGTCCCGGCCGCGGGCGTCTACCTGCGCCGCCTGACCCGGCCCGCCGCCGCCGACTGGCGCATCGCCTCGCTGCGGCCGGTGGCCGAGCGGCTTTGGGAGCTGCGGCTCGATCCGCCCGCGGGCGGCGGGCTTGCCTTCCGGGCCGGACAGTTCGCCTGGCTGTCCTTCGGCGGGCGGCGGCTGCCGCTTTTCGACCATCCCTTCTCGATTGCCTCGGCGCCGGGCCTGCCGGGCCTGCGCTTTCTCATTCAGGAAGCGGGCGATTTCACCCGACGGCTGGGTCGGCTTGCCCCCGGCACGCCGGTCGGGCTTGACGCGCCGCATGGCAGCTTCGGGCTGGCGGAGGGAACCGGGCCGGTTCTGCTGATCGCGGGCGGGGTCGGGATCGCGCCGATCCTGTCGGTGCTGGACGATCTGGCGGCGCGCGGCGACGGGCGGCCGGTACGGCTGGTCTATGCCTGCCGCAGCCCCGAGGCGATGGTTCCCGACGATCTGCTGCGCCCGGCCTGCGACCGGCTGGGGGTGGTGCCGCTGAAGCTCGTCGATCGCGGGGCGGGGCCGGGGCTTGCACCCGGGCCGCTGACCGAGGCGCATCTGCGGGCGCTGCTGAACGGGCTCGATCCGGGGGCGACCCAGGCGCTGATCTGCGGACCGGGACCGATGATGACCATGGCGGCCGATACGCTTGCCCAGCTGGGCCTGCGGCCCGAGCGGATCGGCTATGAGCGGTTCAGCTATGCCGTTGCCGAAAGCTCGGCCCGCGACCGGCGGATGCTGTCGGGGTTTGCCGCGCTCTTCGCGGCCATCGGTGCGGCGGTTCTGGCCTTCGCGCTGGTCTGACCGGCGCGACGGCCGAGTCTCGGCGCGCGCCATGCTTGGGGCGGCGTCCTTTTCGCCCCGGCGCCCGGATTGTGACCCTATTTTGGGCAATGCGTGCCGGGCGGCCGGATTAGGTCCCGCATCGGGCGTTCTGGAACTGGAACAGATTGACGCAGGGCAGTCCGGCCTTCAGGTTGATCGCGTGGCGGGGCAATCGCGTCTCGTCACACGAGTTTCACCCAAGGCGTTGTGGACACCTTCCAAAAGCCGTCCGGCCTCTCGCTTCGGCGAGACATACGGGCGGCTTTCTTCTTGTGACGGGGCTGTTGCGAGGGCCGCGCGGTGCGTGGTCCGAGGCCTTGAAGGGCGTGCTTCGAAAGCCTTGTCGGCCGACCCGACACCCGGTTATCCCGACTTGCTTGCCGGCCGAGAACGCCGAATAAACGGCAGGTAAAACAGACGTCAAAGAAAAGGCGAAAATTTTCTTTATTGCCACCATCGTGGGGGCGTAGAGCTCGGTGGTAACGAGAGTGTCTCCGGTTTGAGTGGAGCGTGGTCATGAGTGGCAAGACGGTTCTGGTGACCGGAGGCGCAGGGTTCCTTGGCTCGCATCTCTGCGACAGGCTGGTCGAGGGCGAGGCGCAGGTGATCTGCGTGGACAACCTTCAGACCGGCCGGCTCGACAACATTTCTCACCTGATGCAGCGGCGCGGATTCCGGTTCATCCGGCATGACGTGACCGACCGGCTCGGTATCGACGGCCCGATCGACGAGATCTACAACCTCGCCTGCCCGGCCTCGCCGCCGCAATACGAACGCGATCCGATCCACACCTTCCGCACCAGCGTGCTGGGCGCGATGAACCTGCTGGATCTTGCCGAGGCCAAGGGTGCGCGCATCCTGCAGGCCTCGACCTCCGAGGTTTATGGCGATCCGGCGCTCAGCCCGCAGTCGGAAACCTATTGGGGCAATGTCAACATGATCGGCCCGCGCGCCTGCTATGACGAGGGCAAGCGTGGCGCCGAGACGCTGTTTCATCTCTATCGCGAGGATCGCGGCGTCGATATCCGGGTGGCGCGGATTTTCAACACCTATGGGCCGCGGATGCGCCCCGATGACGGGCGGGTGGTGTCGAACTTCATCGTTCAGGCGCTGGCCGGAACGCCGCTGACCGTCTATGGCTCGGGCCGCCAGACCCGGTCCTTCTGCTATGTCGACGATCTGGTCGCCGGTCTGGTCCGGCTGATGGCCTCGCCCGCGACGGTGAAGGGGCCGGTCAATCTGGGCAATCCCGGCGAGTTCACGGTGCTGGCGCTGGCCGAGCTGGTGCTGGCCAAGACCGGCTCGCGGTCGAAGGTCGCGTTCCGGACGCTGCCGGGCGACGATCCGCGCCGCAGGCGGCCCGATATCGCGCTGGCCGAGCGGGTGCTGGGCTGGGGGCCGACGGTTCCGCTTGAGGAAGGGCTTGACCGGACCATCCCCTATTTTGCAGAGGTGATGCATCAAAACGTGGCCGGAGTCTGACGCAGAGTGTCAACGCCAGGTCCCGTTCTCGTCACCGGCGGGGCGGGTTATATCGGAAGCCATACCTGCCGGCGCCTGTCCGACGCCGGATACCTTCCCATAGCCTTCGACAATCTCAGCACCGGTCATGCCGATGCGGTCCGTTGGGGGCCACTGGTCGAGGGCGATACCCGCGACCGTGCGGCGCTGATCCGGGCGATCCGCACCCATGCGCCGGTCGCGGTCGTCCATTTCGCCGCCGCCGCCTATGTCGGCCAGTCGATGCGCGATCCGGGCTTTTATTACGACAACAATGTCGGCGGCATGACCGCGCTGCTTTGTGCCTGTGCCGAGACCGGGCTCGACCGCGTGATCTTCAGTTCGAGCTGCGCAAGCTACGGTCTGCCCGAGGCGTTGCCGATCACCGAGGCAACGCCGCAGGCCCCGATCAACCCCTATGGCCGGACCAAGCTGATCGGCGAGCAGATGCTGGCCGATTTCGGCCGTGCCCATGGGCTGCGCCATGTCGCGCTGCGCTATTTCAACGCCTGCGGCGCCGACCCGGCCGCCGGGCTGTCAGAGCGTCACGACCCCGAAACCCATCTGCTGCCGCTGGCCTTGTTCGCGGCGGCCGGGCTGCGGCCAGCGCTCGAGCTTTACGGCACCGATTATCCGACGCCCGACGGCACCTGTATCCGCGACTATGTCCATGTCAGCGATCTGGCCGAGGGACACCTGCTGGCGCTGCGCCATCTGCAAGGCGGCGGCGCCGATCTGCGGGTCAATCTGGGCACCGGCCGCGGTCACTCGATCCGCGAGGTGCTGGCGGCGGTCGAGCGGGTCATCGGCCGCCCGGTGCCGGTCGTGGAACGGCCGCGGCGGCCGGGCGACCCGCCCGCGCTGGTGGCCGATCCGTCCCGGGCACGCGAGGCGCTGGGCTTCGAGGCCCGGCATCGCGATCTCGACGGCATCCTGCGCGATGCGGCGCTGGCCCTGGGACTGGACGTGACCGATGCCGGGATGGCCTGACGCGGGACTGGCGGGACTGCTGCCCGGGGCCGATCCGGGCGGGCCGTTTCTGGTGTCGCTCTTCACCCGCGGCCAGCGCTGGCGCTATGGGCTGGCGGCGCTGGCCTGGCTGGGCGCCGCCGTCTTCTTCTGGTCCTGGTGGCTGCAGCCCGCGCATAATATCGGCGGCCTCCGCTTTGCGATCTGCTCGGGGCTTCTGGGCTGGCTGACCTTCCTGCAGGCCTATTTCCTGGCCTTCCTGCTGCAGGCCCGGCGGCCCGTGGGCGATCTGGCCGGGCTGGAGGGCGCCCGCGTCGCCATGGTGGTGACGAAAAGCCCCTCGGAACCCTTCGAGATCCTGCGCGAGACGCTGAGCGCGATGCTGGCCCAGGACTGGCCGCACGACACCTGGCTGGCCGACGAGGACCCCGCGCCCGAGACGCTGGCCTGGTGCGCGGCGCATGGCGTGCAGGTCTCGACCCGAAGGGGCCGGGCCGACTATCACCGCCCCGACTGGCCGCGCCGCACCCGCTGCAAGGAGGGCAACCTTGCCTTATTCTACGACAGCCACGGCTATGACCGCTACGATATCGTGGCCCAGCTTGACGCCGATCACGTGCCGCAGCCGGGCTATCTGCGCGAGATGCTGCGCCCCTTCCTCGACCCGCGTGTGGGCTATGTCAGCGCACCCTCGATCTGTTCCTCGAATGCCGCCGACAGCTGGTCGGCGCGGGCCCGGCTATACGCCGAGGCGGCGTTTCACGGTGTGTTGCAGGCGGGCTATTCCAACGGTTGGGCGCCGCTGTGCATCGGCTCGCATTATGCGGTCCGGACGCGGGCGCTGAGACAGATCGGCGGGCTCGGGCCGGAACTGGCCGAGGACCATTCCACCTCGATGCTGATGAATGCCGGGGGCTGGCGCGGGGTCCATGCCATCGACGCCATCGCCATCGGCGCGGGGCCGGCCAATTTCGCCGACATGCTGACCCAGGAATTCCAGTGGTCGCGCAGCCTCGTGACGATCCTGCTGCGCTATACGCCGCGCTATCTGAAGGACCTGCCGCCCCGGCTGAGGCTGCTGTTTCTCTTCACCCAAAGCATCTATCCCGCGCAGGTGGCCTTCATGGCGACCGGGACGCTGATCCTGGCGACGGCGCTGATCTTTGACATGCGGTTCGCCGGAGTGACCTATCCGGCCTTCCTGGGCCATGCGCTGCCGACGCTGGCGGTGTTTCTCGCCATCGGGGCGATGCTGCGCCGCGACGGGCTGTACCGCCCCGCCGGGACGCCGGTGCTCAGCTGGGAACGCATGCTCTTTCCCTGTGCGCAATGGCCCTGGGCCGCCTGGGGCACGCTGATGGCGCTGCGCGACCGGATCTTCGGCGGCTTCGTCGATTTCCGGATCACGCCGAAGGGGGCGGCGGCCGAGGCGCGGCTGCCGGTCCGGCTGCTGGCGCCCTATCTTGGTATCGCCGGGCTGGGGTTGGGGCCGGTTCTGCTGCTGCCCCATGTCGAGGAGGCTGCGGGCTTTTACCTCCTGTCTCTGTTCAACGGGGCGATCTATACCGGGCTCGTTGCGGCCGTTCTGGTCCATCATCTGACCGAGAACGGGCTTCGGCTGAGGACGCGGTGGCGGGACTTCGGGCCCCATGTCGCGATGCTGGCGCTTCTGGTCGGGCTGAGCGCCGGGTCGGTCTGGGTCCGGGGGGTGCAGAGTCTGCATTTCCTGACTGTCGGTCTTGGCCCGTTTCATGTCACCTCGGCACAGTATGTCGTGTCCGGGGCGGGGCAGGGGGGCCGCAAGAAGCTGCATTATGTGCTGGATTTCGGGCGCGACCCGGATTTCCGGCGCCCATGAGGACCTTCGCAGATGAGACGTGACTTCCTATTCGCCCTCGGTCTGGTCGCCGCGATCGGCCTGGCGGCCGCCGCACCGGCCGAACCGATCGAGGCCCCCCCGGGCGAGATGCCTTTCGGCGTCTACGACCCGGACGGCGCCTTCGCCGACGATCCCGAAGTGTCGATCGAGCACCTCTTCCTGCCCTGGGAGGACGTGTTCCTGCCCAGCCTGATCGAGGCCGACGCCTATGCCCGGGCGCGGAACCGGTCGGTCCTGGCCACGATCGAGCCCTGGACTTGGAACCGGTCCGAGCGCAATACCCCCGAAGCCTTGCAGGAGGGCATCGCCTCGGGCGATTACGACCGCTACATGGCCTCGATCTGCGCGGTGCTGAACCTCTTCGAAAGCCCGGTCACCGTGCGCTGGGCGCAGGAGATGGAAGATGACAGCGGCCAGTTCATCTGGTCGAACTGGGACCCCGAGACCTACAAGGCCGCCTATCGCCGGATGGTCGATGTCTGCCGCAAGAACGCGCCGAAAGTGGCCTATATGTGGTCGCCGCTGGGCTATGAGGCGCTCGACGCCTATTACCCGGGCGACGACTATGTCGACATCGTCGGCCTGTCGGTCTTCGGGCTTCAGCCCTGGGAGACCGCCATTCTCGGGGAGGAACAGTCCTTCCAGTCGATCCTGGCGCCGCGCTATGCCCGGGTCGAGCGGTTCAACAAGCCGGTGGTCGTGGCCGAACTCGGCTATTCGGGCCGCGAGGACTATGTCGCCAAATGGACCTCGGAGGTCCGCCAGATCTATCCCGAATTCCCCAATCTGGTGGCTGTGGTCTATTTCAACCAGGTCGAGGTCTATCCCTGGCCCGACGATTTCGGTCTGCCCGACTGGAAGGTCGGCGAACGCATCCTCGCCCCCTGAGGCCGACCTCCAACTGCCTGTTCCGGCATCGTTTTCGGCGGATTCCGGCGCATCCGGCCCGGCCCCGGCGCGCCGCCCGCGCCCCGGGGCGGCGGTGGCGCCGTTTGGGTCTCCCCTTTGCCTCCCGATGGCCACAGAAAGGAACCGTTTACCGGATAGCCTCGTTGGCATCCGTGGGACCGTCATTGCCATGGGGCCGTCCGTCCGGAGCGCGCACGCGTCTCTGTCCGGGACGGTTATCCCGGCAAGGGACGTGTGGGTGCAAGACGGCGAGGGGAATGTGTCATGCCGGATCGCAAGAAAGCAGTGTGCCTGCCCTTGGCGGGCCGCAGGTCGGCCGGGCCGATCGTCGCGTTCGGGGTCGCGCTTGCGGGCCTGTCCGGGCCTGCCGCGGCCGAGGGCTTCGCGCCGAACAAGGCCGTCGTCGGCGCCTCGGTCATGCGCTGGCTCGACCCGGCGCCAAAGCCGCCGCAGGCCAGCAAATCCGAACGCAAGGCCGCCGCGCAGGCGCTGGACCGGCGCCACGGTCAGGGCTCGCATATCTGCTCGGCCTCGGGCTTCGGCCAGCGCCCCCGCTGCTTCGCCCGCTGACCCGCGCCGGGGCTAGGCGCGTCCCGCAGCCCCTTTGCGGCCGCGCCAGAGCTGGGCTATGCCCGGGGGCGAGAACCGCAAAGGGGGCATCCGATGACAGCCGACAGATGTGCCGGGCCGGGACGCGGCCGATGATCGCCTATCTGGCCGGCTGGACCCGCCGCAAGGACGCGATCTTTCGTGCCATCGCCGCCGCGGCCGGGGGCGGCCACCGGCTGCCGCTGATCGGGCTGTCGTTTCGGGGCTTTCCCGAAACCCGTGCCCGCACCGCCGAGGCGCTGGCCGTGGCCAAGCGCCAGCCGAAGGGCCGCCTCGGCCGGAGGCTGAAACGCGCGCTGATCGCCGCGCAGTACAACTGGTCGCGGCGCTATTTCACCCGTCATCCCGACCGGATCGCGGTCTGCTGGAACGGGCTGACCGGCTCGCGCCGCGCCTTCATGGAGGGCGCCCGCGACGCGGGGGCGGGTCGGATCTTTGCCGAACTGGCGCCGTTTCCCGGCCGGGTGACGCTTGACCCCGTGGGTGTGAACGCCCGGAACGGGCTGCCACGCGACGCCCGCTTTTATCTCGACTGGGCGGCCGAGGACCCGTCGCGGCAGGGCGAGGACTGGCGCGCGCTGGGGCAGGGGCTGGTCGCGCGCGCCTCGCGCCGGGCCGATGTCGGGCAGGGCGGGGCCGGGGCGCTGGACGGCGCCGGGCCGTTCCTGTTCTGCCCCCTGCAGGTGCCCAATGACAGCCAGATCACGCTGTTCGCGGGCTGGGTGCGGTCGGTCGAGGGCATGATCGCGGCGCTGGCACGCACCGCGCAAGCACTGCCCGAGGGCTGGCATATCCGGTTGAAAGAGCACCCTTCGGCCAAGACATCGCTGGCCGGAGCTCTGGCCGAGGCGGTCGCCGATGCGCACGGGCGGCTGGTGATCGACAACGCGACCGACAGCTTTGCCCAGCTTGCGGCCTCAGGAGGGGTCATCACCATCAACTCGTCGATGGGGCTGCAGGCCTTCTTTCACGACAAGCCGGTGATCGTCCTGGGCGAGGCCTTCTTCGCCATCCCCGGGCTGACCACCCCCGCCCGCGACGAGGCCGCACTGGCCGAAGCGCTGCGCGCGCCCGCGGATCTGGGCTTCGACCCGGCGCTGCGGGCCGCGTTCATGACCTATCTCGAACGGGTTTATTATCCGAAGATCGAAGAGGGCCCTGACGGCGTCCGGATCGATCCGGCGGCGCTTGCGCGGGTGCTGGCGGCGGCGCGTCCCTGAACGGGCCTTTCACCCGCGCGGGCTTTCCTGTATGGCTCCCCGGACTGAAATCCGACTTGCCTTAAGGGAGCCAGATATGGGCTACAAGGTCGCCGTCGTTGGCGCCACGGGGAACGTGGGCCGCGAAATGCTGAACATCCTCGCCGAACGCGAGTTTCCGGTGGACGAGATCGCCGCACTTGCGTCGCGCCGCTCGCTCGGCACCGAATGCAGCTTTGGCGACAAGACCGTCAAGACCCAGGATCTGGAACATTTCGATTTCACCGGCTGGGACATGGCGCTGTTCGCCATCGGCTCGGACGCGACCAAGGAATATGCCCCCAAGGCTGCCAAGGCCGGCTGCGTGGTGATCGACAACAGCTCGCTCTACCGCTACGACCCGGACATCCCGCTGATCGTGCCCGAGGTGAATGCCGATGCGATCATGGGCTATGCCAAGCGGAACATTATCGCCAACCCCAACTGCTCGACCGCGCAGATGGTGGTGGCGCTGAAGCCCCTGCACGACCGCGCGAAGATCAAGCGCGTCGTCGTCTCGACCTACCAGTCGGTGTCGGGCTCGGGCAAGGAGGCGATGGACGAGCTTTGGGACCAGACCAAGGGCATGTATGTGCCGGGTCAGGAAGTGGCGCCGTCGGTCTACCCCAAGCAGATCGCCTTCAACGTGATCCCGCATATCGACGTCTTCCTCGATGACGGGTCCACCAAGGAAGAATGGAAGATGGTCGCCGAGACCAAGAAGATCGTCGACCCGTCGATCAAAGTCACCGCGACCTGCGTGCGGGTGCCGGTCTTCGTCGGCCATTCCGAGGCGATCAACATCGAATTCGAGGAGTTTCTCGACGAGGACGAGGCGCGCGACATCCTGCGCGAGGCGCCGGGGATCATGGTCGTCGACAAGCGCGAGGCCGGCGGCTACGTGACCCCGGTCGAATGCGTGGGCGAATTCGCGACCTATATCAGCCGGATCCGGCAGGACTCGACCATCGAGAACGGGCTGAACATCTGGTGCGTCTCGGACAACCTGCGCAAGGGCGCCGCGCTGAACGCGGTGCAGATCGCCGAACTGCTCGGCCAGCGCGTGCTGAAGAAGGGGTGAGCGGCGCTCCGGGGCGTCAGCCCCGGCAAACGCTCCAGTGGAGCGTTTGAGCCGCGAACGGGCGGAGCCCCGGCAAGGCGGCGTCCGAGGCGTCAGCCCCGGCAAACGCTCCGGTGGAGCGTTTGAGCCGCGAACGGGCGGAGCCCCGGCAAGGTGGCGGCCCGGGGCACCAGCCCCGGCAAACGCTCCGGTAGAGCGCTTGAGCCACGAACGGCGCCAGCTCCGGCACGGCGGCGCTCCGGGGGGCCCAGGCAATGGTCCGGCGCGTCAGTCGCGCCCCTTTCCGACACCCCCCCATCCCGAACCATCCCGCGGCCCCGGCGATGCGCCGCCAGGGGACGCAGGCCCCGCCCGATCCCCCCGCCTCGCTCTCCCCGCGCGCGACGCCTTGCCGGTCTTCGCGTTCCGCTTGCAGCCCATCGGCCCTTGCCGCAGTCTTGCGCCAGACCCGCCGTCTTCGGAGCGATACGATGCGAGCCTTTGCCCTTTGCCTGATCCTGACCCCCCTGCCGGTCTGGGCCGACGACCTGCTGATCCCCAGCCGGGTCAGCGCGGTGACCCTGTTTCCCGATGGCGCGGCGGTGACGCGGAGCGCGGCCTTCGATCTTCCGGCCGGAACCCACCGTCTGATTCTGGCCGATCTGCCCGAGACCACGCCGCTGGGCTCGGTCCGGGTCGCGGTCGAGGGCGCGAGCCTTGGCAGCGTTTCGGCGCGGCGCGATTTCGTTCCGCCGCGTGGCGCGGGCAAGTCGCCCGAGATCGAGGCCGCCGAGGCCGAGGTCGAACGCCGCCGCCAGGCGCTTGAGGCGGCCGAGGCCGAGATCGCCCGGACCCGGGCCGAGGCGCAAGGGGCCGAGGCGCGCGCGGCCTTCCTCGGGCGGCTCGGGCAGGGAGAGGCGGCCGTGGCGGTCCCGGTCGAGGACCTGCGGGCGCTGGCGCGGATGATCGGGACAGAGACCGAAGGGGCGCTGGCCGACGCCATCGCCGCCCGGGGCCGCGCCGACCTTGCCGAACGCGGGCTGACACCGCTGCGCGAGGCGCTGGCCGAGGCCGAGCAGGCGCTGGCGGCGCTGGTGCCCGAGGATGCCGCGCGGGCGATGCTGGCGATCACCGTGACCGGCCCCGAGGGCGCACCGGCCGAAGGCGAGGTGACGGTCAGCTATACGGTCGAGGCTGCCCGCTGGCGGCCGGTCTACGATCTTCGGCTGGACCGCGCGGCCCGCAGGCTGACCGTCGAACGCGGCGCGCTGGTGGCGCAGGAGACCGGCGAGACCTGGTCTCAGGTCGCGCTGAGCCTGTCGACCGCGCGGCCCGGCGGCCAGACGGCCCCGAGCGATCTCTGGCCGCTTTTGCGCCGGATCTCGGACCCGGTGGCGGCCTTCGAGGCCTCGGATCTGGCGGTGCGGTCGCGCGCGGTCCTCGCCGCGCCCCAGATGGCCGAAATGGACGCAGCCCCCGCCGGGGCCGCGCCGGTGATCGCGGTCGCGGATTTCGACGGGCTTGCGGTCAGCTATGACTATCCCGCCGCCGTCGACATCGCGACCGGGGCCGACAACCTGCGCCTGTCGCTGGGCGATCTCGGGATGCCGGTCGAGCTTGCGGCCGAGGCGGTGCCCGAATTCGACGACAGTGCCTATCTGGTGGCCTCGTTCGTCAACGAGACGGGCGAGATCCTGCTGCCGAGTTCCGAGGCGATGGCCTATCTCGACGGCCGCTTCGTCGGCCAGCAGGCGATCGGGCTGATCCCGGCGGGGGGCAAGGCCGACCTGCCTTTCGGCCCCATCGACGGGCTGCGGCTGACCCGCACCGTGCTGGATCGCAACGAGGGCGACCGGGGGGTCCTGAAGCGGAGCAACGAACAGTCCGAGGCGGTCAGGATCGAGGTCGAGAACCTGACGGCCGAAAGCTGGCCGGTGCGGCTTCTGGACCGGGTGCCCTATTCGGAACAGGAGGACCTGAAGATCGTCTGGCAGGCCGATCCGGCGCCGAGCGGGACCGATGTCGAGGGCCGGCGCGGGCTGTTGGAGTGGCGCTTCGATCTTGCGCCGGGCGCCACGCGCGAGGTGGCGCTGAGCCATCGCCTGACCTGGCCCGAGGGCAAGGTTCTGGACTAGCTGGCCCCACGCCCCGCCAGGGCGACCGCTGGCGGGGCGCGGCGGGATCAGCCCGCCCGGGCGCGGATGCCCTCGCCCGAGGCGGCCGTCGGTACCAGCGCGCGCACCAGATCCTTGACCGACAAGAGCCCGACCTGACGGCCGTCCCGCACCACGCGATAGCGCAGCGACGTGTCGCCGCCCGAGAGCGCGATGACCGATTCCAGATTGGCATCGGCCTCGACATCGCCCGCGATACCCTCGGGCGCCGCCTCGGTCCGGGTCATCACCGACCGAACCCGCAGCACCCGGGCGCGGTTGATGTCCGAGATGAAGTCGACGATGTAAGGGTCGTTCGGCTGCATCAGGATGTGCTGCGGCTCGCCCTGCTGCACGATTTCGCCGTCCTTCAGGATCACCAGATGATCGGCAAGCTTCAGCGCCTCGTCCAGATCGTGGGTGATGAAGACCACGGTCTTGTGCAGTTCGGCCTGCAGTTCCAGCAGCAGATCCTGCATGTCGGTGCGGATCAGCGGGTCGAGCGCCGAAAACGCCTCGTCCATCAGCATGATATCGGCGTTCGAGGTCAGGGCGCGCGCGATGCCCACCCGCTGCTGCATGCCGCCCGACAGCTGATGCGGGAACTGGTTGCCCTGACCTTCCAGACCCACGCGGTCGAGCCACTTGCGCGCCTCGTCCTCCCATTGCTCGCGCGGCACGCCCCGGACCTCGAGCGGCGTGCCCGCGTTCTCCAGCACGGTCCGATGCGGCAGCAGGGCGAATTTCTGGAACACCATCGACATGTTCACCCGGCGCAGCTCGCGCAGCCGGGCGTCGTTATAGGCCAGCACGTCCTCGCCATTGACGACGACCTCGCCCGAGGTGGGGTCGATCAGCCGGTTGATATGCCGGATCAGGGTCGATTTGCCCGAGCCTGACAGACCCATGATGACCGTCATCTGCCCGGCCTTCATGTCGACATTGATGTCGCGCAGGCCCAGCACATGGCGGTGGGTTTCCAGCAGCTCGGCCTTGTCCATCCCCGACCGTGCCAGCGGCAGGACCGATTGCGGATCGGCGCCGAAGATCTTGTAGAGGTTCCGGATCGAGATTTTCACATCGTCGCTCATCTGGGGGTCCTCACTGTTTCCGCGCCGTGTTCACGCGGGCCAGTGCCGCCTTGGTGACCCGGTCGAGGATCACCGCCAAGAGCACGATCCCCAGCCCCGAGACGAGGCCAACGCCCAGTTCGAGATTGCGGATGCCGCGCAGCACCAGCACGCCCAGACCCGGGGCCGAGACCATCGAGGCGATCACGACCATCGCGAGGCTCATCATGATGGTCTGGTTGACGCCCGCCATGATGTTGGGCAGCGCCAGCGGGATCTGCACCCCCCAAAGCTTCTGGCGGCGGGTCATGCCGAAGGCGTCGGCGGCCTCGATCACCTCCTTGTCGACCAGCCGGATGCCCAGATTGGTCAGCCGGACCACCGGCACGATGGCGTAGACGATCACCGCGATGCCATAGAGCTTGGGCTCGGTCACCGAGAACAGGAAGATCAGCGGGATCAGGTAGACGAAGGGTGGCAGCGTCTGCAGCATGTCGAGGATCGGAATGGCGATCCGCTGGAACGTGTCGCTTCGCGACATGGCGATGCCGATGGGCACCCCCAGAAGCACGCAGATGAAGGCGCAGACGAAGATGATCGCCAGCGTCTGCATCGCGTAGTCGTAATGGTTGATGAAGGCCAGAAAGCCGATACAGGCGGCGACGAAGGCCACCAGCCCCCAGGACCGCGTGACCAGGCGCACGACCAAGAGGATCAGCGGGATCATGATCCACCAGGGCGAGGTCTGGAACAGCCACAGCGCGCCTTCCAGCGCCCAGCTCAGTGGCTGGGTCAGCGGGTCGAGCACGATGCTGAGCCCGTCCTTGATCGACAGGAAGCCGTCTTCCAGCCCCTTGGTCAGCTCGCGCGCCTGCGGAAAGGCCGGGCAGGCGCGGTTGAGCGCATTCATCGAGGGAAAGGGAAAGTCCCAGAGCGAGGGGGCTGGCGCCGCCGCCCCGCGGGCCTGGCCCAGGAGGTCGGCCATCGACATCGGGGCCGCCGAGGCGCCGCCGTCGCACCAGGCGCGCAGGCCCAGCCCGTCGAAGAGAAAATCGTAGCTTGCCATCTGTTCGGGTCTCCTTGAGAGGGGGCGGTCCGGCCCCTCGGGAACGGAAAGGACGGGCCTGCCGGGGACAGGCCCGTCCGAAATCCGCGTGTCGCGTTTACTGGTTCAGCAGAGCCGCCAGCTTTTCGCGTGCCGCGTCGTCGAGCCAGGCCGACCAGACATCCTTGTGCTCGGTCAGATAATGGACCGCGCCTTCCTCGGGCGAGGCGTTGTTCTCGTCCATCCAGGCGATGACCGCGCTCATGTCGTCGACGTCGAAGCTGACCTTCCGCAGCATCTCGGCGACCTCGGGTTCGCGGTCGGCGAAATCGGTAGTGACGACGGTCAGAACCGGTGCGGCCGGGAAGGCCGAGGGTTTCGGGTCGGGATTGTCGGGGGTCTGGTTGGCCTCGTGGGCGGCCTCGTCATAGGGGCCGAGATCGACCGACACCATGTTGTACTTGCCCAGCACCGCGGTCGGCGCCCAGTAATAGCCGAACCAGGGCTCCTTCTTCTCGTAGGCCGACGCCATCGAGGTGGCCAGCGTCTCGCCCGAGCCGTGGTTGAAGACCTCGATGCCATGGCCTTCAAGGTCGAAGGCCGGGATCAGGTTGTCGTTCACGACCCGGCAGCCCCAGCCGTCGGGGCAGTTGTTGAAGGTACCGCCGACCCAGTCGGGATGGGCCAGGACGCCCTCGATGGTGGTCAGTTCGGGATGCTCCTCGGCCAGATAGTCGGGGATCCACCAGCCCTCGACCCCACCGGGATCAAGCACCTTGCCCAGTTCCTCGATCTTGCCCTGGTCCTTGAGCTTGGAATAGACCTCGCCGGTCGAGTTGACCCACATTTCCGACACGGTGTCGGGCTCGCCGTTCTCGGCGATCGAGGTCACCGCAGGCACGGTGTCCGAGGGCACGACCTTGACCGTGCAGCCATAGCCCTGCTCCATCAGGAATTTCTCGACATTGGTCACGACCGAGGCCGAAGCCCAGTTCATCTCGGCGATCGACACCTCGCCGCACTCGGCCTGCGCCACTGCGGGCAGGGTCAGTCCGGCCAGAAGGGCGCCAAGGGCTGTTGCTCGTTTCATCGGATGCTCCGTCTTGAAAGGTGAAAAGACAATTTCCGCCGCCCGGCAGGACGGGTCGGAGGCCGGGGCGGCAGGGTCGCGATGAGCAGCGGGCAGGCCGCAAACGGCCTTGCGCGGCGTCGGGCCGCGGCCGAAAGGCGGGGGGAAACGCCCCGCAATTCGGCATGTATCTGAAAACCAAGCATCGCAACCGGGGCCGGGTTTAGGTGAAAACACCGTGCCTGCCAACCGGGGAATGCCATTTTACGACATGGATGGTCGTTTTCAGGCTTGTCGATGTTCGGCTTGGGGAGGGCCTATGCCGCTGATATTGATGCCGTTTCGGCTGTTTTCCGGGGCCGGTGCGCGGCAAGGCCGCTTCGGCCCGAGGATGCCTTGCGCCGCGGCGCGCGTCGGTTTGCCGCGGATTCGCCCGGCTTGGGCCAGAGATTTCTTACCGGCTCCTTATTTCGCCCCCTTTTCCTTTGCATGCCGCAACGGCAAGCGCGCGCCGCCGGGTCCGTGCTGAAAGAAACCTCGGATCGGCGCCGCCTGACCGGCCGCGTCCCCGACCGGAACGAGGGACTTGTCCATGGCGCGCCCGATCTATTCGACCCAGCAGATCGCCAACCAGCTTCTGACCGGCTACTGGTCCGCGACCGGCCAGCCCGCGCGGTCCTGGCAGTTCTCGGGGTCCGATCACACCGTCACCTATTCCTTCGGGTCGAGCCTGAACGCGTCCGAGCGGGCGCTGGCCCGCACCGCGCTGGACGCCTGGAGCGAGGCCGCGAATATCGGCTTCACCGAGGTTTCCTCGGGCGCGCAGATGTCCTTCGTCAACAACAGCTCGGGCGCCTATGCCCAGGCCTATGTCTCGGGCAACGCGATCAGCAGCGTCACCGTGAACATCGCCCGAAGCTGGGTCACCACCTACGGGACCGGGATCGACAGCTACAGCTATCAGACCTATCTGCACGAGATCGGGCACGCGCTGGGGCTGGGCCATACCGGCAATTTCAACGGCTCGGCCAGCTATTCGCGCGATGCGCTTTATGCCAATGACAGCTGGCAGACCAGCGTCATGTCCTATTTCTCGCAGGGCGAAAACACTTCGGTCGCTGCCACCACCGCCTTCACCCTGACCCCGATGATCGCCGATGCCCTCGCGGTTCAGACGCTGTACGGCGCCCCGGCCGCGGTCCATGCGGGCGATACCGTCTACGGCCGCAACTCGACCGCGGGCGGCGCGCTTGACACGCTCGGCCGGACCGGGATCCAGCCGGTGACCTTCGTGCTGTCCGACAGCGGCGGCACCGATCTGGTCGATTTCTCGCATTGGGCGGCGGGCAACCGGATCGACCTGACCGCCGGCAGCGTCTCGGACGCTCTGGGCTGGACCGGCAACATGATGATCGCCGCGGGCACGGTGATCGAGAATGTCACGACCGGCGCCGGGGCCGACCGGGTGACCGGAAACGGCGCGGCCAACACGATTTCCGCCGGGGCGGGCAACGACACGCTCGATGGGGGGGCGGGCGACGACGTGCTGACCGGCGGCGCCGGAAACGACATCATGACCGGCGGGGCCGGGGCGGATCTGTTCCGCTTCTTCTCCGGGTTCGGAGATGACCGGATCACCGATTTCGCGTCGGTCGACCGGATCGACTTTACCACCATCCCGGGCGCGGCCAGCTGGGCGGATCTGGTGGCGCTGATGGCGCAGTCGGCCTCGGGCGTGACCATCGCCACGACCGAAGGCAGCGTACTGTTGCAGGGGATCACGCTCGGCGCGCTGAGCGTCGCCAACTTCCTGCTGTCGGACGGATCGGGCGGTGGATCGGGCAGCGGGTCGGGCGGAAGCGGGTCGGGCAGCGGTGGCTCGGGCGTCAGTTCGGCAACCCGGATCTCGGGCACCGAGGCGAGGGACGCGATCCAGGGCACGACCGGCGACGATCTGATCGACGGGCTTGCCGGGGCGGACACCATCCGGGCGAATTCGGGCAATGACACGGTGACCGGCGGGCTCGGCAACGACATCGTCTATCTCGAGGCTGGCGACGACGTCTTCGTCGACGGCACAGATATCGGTGTCGACCGGGTCTATGGCGGGGCGGGCAACGACCGGCTGGTGTCGCAGGGCGGGCGCGACCTGTTCTATGGCGAGGCCGGCGACGACGTGCTGACCGCCAGCAATGCGGGCAGCGTGCTGTCGGGTGGAACCGGCAACGACACCATCACCGGCGGCGCCGGGATGGACAACGTGACCGACGATGGCGGCGCCGACCTGGTCGATCTGGGCGCGGGCAATGACCGCTATCTGGGCCGCGGCGACAGCCCCGGCATGGCCGACACCGTCAGCGGCGGCGACGGCAACGACACCATCACCACCAGCAATGGCAACGACCTGATCGACGGCGGCGCCGGGAACGACCGGGTGAGCGCGGGCGCCGGCAACGACACCGTCACCGGCGGCGCTGGCAACGATGCGCTGCAGGGCGGCAAGGGCGATGACAGCCTGTCGGGCGGTGCGGGCGATGACAGCATCTCCGATACCGGCGGCAAGGACAGCGTCGATCTGGGCGCGGGCAACGACCGCTATTCGGCCACCGGCGACACCGCGGCGATGGGCGACACGGTCAGCGGCGGAGACGGAAACGACCGGATCATCGGCAGCAACGGCAATGACAGCCTGTCGGGCGATGCGGGCAATGACCTGCTGTCGGGCGGTGGCGGCGCCGATACGCTGGCAGGCGGTGCGGGCAACGACACGATGACCGGTGGCGGCGGCAACGACGTCTTCGTGCTGGGCGCGGGCTTCGGCACCGACACGATCATGGACCTTCGCGCGGGCGATGTGATCGACCTCAGTGCGGTTGGCGCGATCGCGGACTGGAGCACGCTGATGACCGGCGCCACGCAATTGCGGACCGGCACGCTGCTGACAACCTCGGAAGGGACGCTCCTGCTGCGCGGGACCGCTCTGGCGACGCTCGGGGTGTCGTCCTTCCGCTTTGCAGGCTCGGGCAATGACGGCTTTGCCACGTCGGGCACGATCACGGGCACCGCTGGCGCGGATGTGCTGAACGGCAGCGCCATGGCCGATGACATCGCGGCGGGCGCGGGCAACGACCGGGTCGATGCCGGGGCCGGGCGCGACACCGTCGATCTTGGCGAGGGCGCCGATATTTTCGTCGACACCGCCGAGACCGGCGCCGCGGGCGGCGACACGGTGCGCGGCGGCACCGGCGACGACAGGATCTTCGGCACGGCCGGGTCGAACAGCTTTCATGGCGAGGCCGGGCGCGATGTGATCCTGGGCGGGGCCGAGGCCGATCTGATCGACGGCGGTGCCGACAATGACACGATCACCGGCGGCGCGGGCGACGACACCGTGCTGGGCGGGGCGGGCAACGACCAGATCCGGCTGGACGACGGCAACGACACTTTCACCGACAGCGCCGATGCCGGGATCGACCGGGTCTATGGCGGGGCGGGCGATGACCGGCTGATCAGCCTTGGCGGCCGCGACGCGCTGTACGGCGAGGCGGGCGACGATCTGCTTCAGGCCAGCGATGCGGGCGGTCTCTTGTCGGGCGGCCTCGGCAACGACACGCTGACCGGTGGCGCAGGCAATGACAGCGTCACCGACAGCGGCGGTAACGATCTGGTCGATCTGGGCGCGGGCAATGACCGCTATACGGCGACCGGCGACAGCCGCAGCCAGGGCGATACCGTCTCGGGCGGCGAGGGGAACGACTCGATCCAGCTTGGGGCGGGCAATGACAGCGTCGATGGCGGTGCGGGCAACGACCGGGTGGGCGATACGGGCGGCCGCGACCTTGTAAGCCTTGGCGACGGCGATGACAGCTTCAACGGCAGCCGGGATCTGGCTGGCGACGGCGACACCGTTTCGGGCGGGGCGGGCAGAGACCGGATCTATGGCGGGCGCGGCGCCGACAGCCTGTCGGGCGATGCAGGGGATGACCTCCTGGCCGGCGGCGCCGGGGCGGATACGATTCTGGGCGGAACGGGCAACGACCGGCTGACCGGCGGCGCCGAGGCCGATCTTTTCGTCTTTGCCGATGGCGACGGCGTCGATCTGGTGATGGACTTCCGCGCCGGGCTCGACCGGATCGACCTGACGGCCGTCTCGGGCCTGTCGAGCTGGGCCGATGTGACGGTTCACATGACCCAGAGCGGTCGCGATGTGCTGCTCGACTTCGCGACGGTCGACATCCACCTGGCGCGGGTCGATATCGGCGAACTCAGCGACAGCGACTTCCTGATCTGATCCACCACAAGGGCGCGGAACCGGCGGCGGTGCGGCTCAGGGCCGCTCCGTCTTGCCGTTTCGCCGCCGGGTGTCCTTGCGGGGGCACTTCCGCCGCCGAAGTGCCGCAACGTTCGTGCCCGCCTTCAGATTCTCCGGGCCGAGGGGCACGCCCTTCCCGGGGGCGGGAAGCGGCGTGCAAGCATTTGTTATTTAATGGATTTGCAAGGCGCTCCGATCCTGTGCGCCGTGCGGAACCGCATGTGGGCCCGGAAGAGCCTTGCGGCGCCCCGGCGGAGGCCTCGCAAATGCCGCAATTCGGCATCAGCCATGCAACCTTACCGTGTGCCGGTCGCTCGGAGCGGGCTTTCCGCGCCTTGGGCCAACCGAAAGTGCGAGGACCCGTGTCGTGCCAAAGGAACAAGTGAACGGTTTCAGTATAGGGCCGCGCGCCAAACATCAGCTTGAACCGACTTCCTCTCCCCGTCAGTTCGGGGCTTTGATCGGACGCTTTCGAAACCGGGCGATTCCCTCCGAAGACCCCGCCCGGGAGAGGCCGTCGGTCAATGGCGAAGGCAGCGCCGACCACGCGACCGGACCGGCGGCGTCCGCCCCGACCGGCGCGTGCGTTCTGGAGCAGGCCGAAATCCTTCAGGTGGCGGCGGCTTCGGCCGGAATCGGTCAATGGTATGCCGAACTTCCCGCGACCGAGATCCGCGCCACAGGCGAGTATTTCAGGGCCCTGGGCTATGAGCCCGGCGAGATCCCTCTGGATGTGCAAAGCTGTGTCGACCGCATTCATCCCGAGGACCGCGCGAGCATCCTCAGCCAGATCGAGGCGGCGGTCCGGGGCGAGGTCGAGCGGTTCGGCTTCGATCACCGGCTTCGCTGCAAGGATGGCAGCTATCGCTGGTTCGCGGTCACAGGGCAGCTTTTCGCGGCGGCGGCCGGCGACCGGCGGGCGATCATCTGCGGCAGCCTCGTCGACGTCACCGATCTTAAACGGAACGAGATCCACGCGGCCGCGCTGGCTGAGGCCGCGCGCCATGCCGGCGAGCGGCTGAACGCGCTGGCCGACAACGCGCCGGTGGCGCTGTTCGAGCTGCGGCGCGATCTCGATGGGGGGCTGAGCGCCCCCTATTTCAGTGTCAAGCTGCCCGATCTGTTCGGCGTCACGGCCGCGGATCTTGCGCAGGACGTGCGCGCCGGGCTCCGCTGGATCCATCGCGACGACCTTGCCGCGCTGCGCGAACAGGCCCGGCGGTCGGCCGAGGACCTGTGCCCGGGGTCGGCGCGTTTCCGGCTGCGGCACCCCGAGCGGGGGATTCGCTGGTATCTGGGCTCGTCCCTGCCGACGGCGCAGCCCGACGGGACGGTGCTGTGGCGCTGCAGCGTGCTGGACATCACCGACGAGATCGCGGCAGAGCGGCGGGCGGCCAGGGCCTCGGCGGCTCAGCGTCTGGCCCATGAACGGCTGACGACGCTGGCCGAGAACTCGCCGGGCGCGCTTTTCTCGCTGCGGCAGGCGCGCGACGGCAAGATGCGCTTTCCCTATTTCACCTCGCGATTGCCCGACCTGATGGGGGTGCCCGGGACCGAACTGCGCAAGAGTGTCGGCAAGGCGTTCCGCCATGTTGCGCCCGAGGACGAGGCCCTGGTCGAGGACGCCTTCGCCCAGTCGCTGGAGACCGGCGCCCGGGCCGAGTTCAAGTTCCGGGTCGAGCATCCGCAAAAGGGAACGATCTGGCTTTTGTGTTCGGCCAGTCCGCTGCGCTCGGCCGACGGGGCGATGTGGTACGGCTACATGATCGACATCACCGAGCGGCTCGAGATGGAAAGCAGGGCGGCGCTGGCCGCGGCCGAGGCGCATGATGCGATGGACCGTCTGGCCTCGATCGCCGAGATCGCTCCGGTCGGGCTTTACGAAGCTCAGCGCGCGCCCCTGGGGGGGCTGAACTTCACTTATACCAGTGCCCATTTCAACGATCTTATGGGGTTTCCCGGCGGCGACGTTCAGCGGCTGCAGACGCATATCCTCGAGCGCATCCATCCCGACGACCTGCCCCAGTTCCTGGCCAATATCGAAACCACCTCGCAAACGCTGACGCTCCGCCGCCAGCGGTTCCGGATCTTCCATCCGGTCCGGGGCATGCGCTGGCTCGATGCCTCGGCGACCCCGCGCGAGGGGCCGGACGGGGTCCTGACCTGGCGCGGCGCGCTTTACGACGTGACCGCCGATGTCGAACGCGAAGCCGACCTGCGCCGCGCCCACGGCCTGGCCGAGAAGATGCGGATCGAGAACGAGCGGCAGGCGCTGCATGACGGGTTGACCGCCCTGCCGAACCGGCGGTTCTACGACCGGGTGCTGGCCGAGCGTCTGGCCGAGGCGGGGGCGGGCGGGCCGCGCGATTGCGTGCTGATCCGCATCGACCTCGACCATTTCAAATATGTCAACGACACGCTGGGTCATGAGGCCGGGGACCAGGTGCTGATCCGGGTGGCCGAGGTGTTGCGCGGTGCGATCCGGGCGGGCGATTTCGCCGCGCGGATCGGGGGCGACGAATTCGCCATCCTGCTGGCGCCGGGCATGACGCGGCGCCATGCGCAGGATGTGGTCGAACGGGTGCAGGCCCGGCTGGCCGAACCGATGCTGTATCGCGGGCGCCCCTGCCGGTTCGGCGCGAGCTTCGGCATCGCCCTGTGCGACGACATCTGCAGCCCCGACAGCGACATCCAGCTGTTCGCCGATGCCGCGCTTTACCGCGCCAAGGCCAGCGGCCGCAGCCGGATGCAGTTCTTCACACGGGCGCTGCACGATTCGATCCTGAACGACCGGCGTCTGGCGGCCGAGATTCACGAGGCGCTGGAGCGCGACGAGTTCGTGCCGTTCTTCCAACCCCAGGTCTGCGCGATGGAAAACCGTCTGGTCGGGGCCGAGACGCTTCTGCGCTGGCGCCACCCGACGAAGGGTCTGCTGGCGCCCTCGGCCTTCATGCATGTGGCCGAGCAGCTGCGGCTGGTGCCCGAGATCGACCGCCTGATGATGGAGAAATCCCGCCAGGCGCTGGACCGCTGGCGCGCGGCGGGGCTGCATCTGCCCAAGATCAGCTTCAATGTCAGTTCGGGCCGGATGCACGACCCGGATGTGGTCTCGGCCGCGCGAGCGATGCGCAGCGAGGACACCAAGGTGACCTTCGAGCTGCTGGAATCGATCCTGGTCGAAGAGGAAAGCGATGCCTTCCGCACCCATCTGGCCGCCGTGCGCGAGGCCGGGATCGACATCGAGATCGACGATTTCGGCTCGGGCCATGCCTCGATCATCGGACTGCTCGAGATCGCGCCGTCTTCGCTGAAGATCGACCGCCGCATCGTGGCGCCGGTGGCGCGCGACCTGCGGTCGCGCAATCTGGTGCGCGCGATCGTCGAGATCGCCGAGGCTCTGGGGATCGGCACCGTGGCCGAGGGGGTCGAGACCCCCGATCAGGTGCGCATCCTGCGGGGGCTGGGCTGTCAGGTGCTGCAGGGTTATCTGTATTCCCGGCCCGTCGACGAGGCCGGGTTCCTGGCCTATGCAACGGAAAAGCTGCGGCGGCGGGCCTGACCGGCCGCCGCCGGAAGGCCGTCAGCCCAGAAGCAATGGCAGATAGGTCACGAGGATCAGGACCGCGACCAGCACCGCCAGATAGGGCAGCACCGCCTTGGCGATGCGCTCCAGCCCCAGCCCGGTGACCGAGGAGGCGACATAGAGGTTGATCGCGACCGGGGGCGTGATCATGCCGATGGCAAGGCCCACGACGAGGATCACCCCGAAATGCACCGGGTCCACCCCAAGTTGCAGCGCCAGCGGCAGCAGAAGCGGCGTCAGGATGATCAGCGCCGAGGCGGTCTCGACGAAGATGCCGGTGACGAGGATCAGGACCAGCATCATCGCCAGCACGATCATCGGATTATCCGAGACCGACAGCACCAGCGCCCCGATGTGGGCGGGCACCTGCCAGTTCGACAAGGCCCAGCTGAGCGCGGCCGAGGCCGAGATCACGAACATGATGACGGCCGTGGTCACGCCCGAGCGGATCATCAGCCGGTAGATGTCCTTCAGCCCCATGTCGCGATAGATGAAGAGCGAGACGAAGATCGCGTAATTGACCGCGATGACCGCCGCCTCGGAGGGCGTGAAGAGGCCCGAAAAGATGCCGCCCAGGATGATGACCGGGGTCATAAGCCCCCAGAAGGCCGACACGAAGCTGCGCGCGATGGTTCTCAGCGAGAAGGGGGCGCCCTTGGGATAGGCCCGCCGGTGACCCTGCACCAGGGCCACGACCATCAGCCCGGTGCCCATGGCGATGCCGGGCAAAAAACCGTTCAGGAAAAGCGCCGAGACGGATTCCTGCGCGATCACCGCGTAGATGATCATCGGCACCGAGGGGGGGATCACGACGCCGATGGTGCCGCCCGCCGCGATCAGGCTGGCGGCCGAGGCCGGGTCATAGCCCTTGCGGGTGAGTTCGGGCACCAGGGTCGAGCTGACCGCCGCCGTCGTCGCCGCCCCCGAGCCCGAGATCGCGGCGAAGAACATCGCCGCCAGCACCGAGACGATGGAAAGCCCGCCCTTGAGAAAGCCGATCATCGCATCGGCCAGCGCCACCAGCCGGGCGCTGACCTTGCCCTCGGCCATGATGTCGCCCGCGAGGATGAACATCGGCACCGCGACCAGCGCGAAGGAGTTGATGCCGGAAAACATCTGCTGCGGCAGCACCAGAAGCGGCACGCCGCCGGCCTGCATCGCGACCATTGTCGCGCCGCCGATGGCCAGCGCCACCGGCAGGCCGAGGATCATGAACAGAAAGAAAAGCCCGAAAAGAAGCAGGCTCATTCCACCGGCTCCCCGGCATCGGGAAGGGCGCCGGTCAGCACAAGCCGCATCAGATCGGTCGCGGCGAGCCAGGCCATCAGGCCCGCGCTGACGGGGATGATCGCGTAGACATAGCTCATGGGCAGCCGGAGCGCGGCGGATTTCTGGAAGCTCTGCATCGCCATGTAGGTCTGGCCGACCCAGGCCAGGCTGATCAGGAAGGCCACGGCGATGACCAGCGCCAGCGCGGTCGCCGCGCGGCGTGCGGGGTCGGGCAGCCGCTCGACCAGCACGCCGACCGCGATATGGCGGTGCCGTTGCCAGGCCAGCGCCGCGCCCAGAAAGGTCAGCCCGATCAGCAGGAAGCGCGCGACCTCCTCGGTCCAGCCGACCGCGGTGAAGGCCACCCGCGACACGATCTGCAGCGTGATGACCGCGATCAGCGCCGCCATGCCCGCCGCGATCACGGGGGCAAGCACGGCGCCGATCGCGCGTTCGATCCGGCCGAGGAGGCTCAGCACGTCAGTTCAGCTCCGCCCGGATCCGGGTCAGGGTGTCACCGAACCTCTCGCCGTATTTCTCGTAGACCGGCGCCACCGCGTCCTGGAAGGCGGTCAGGTCGGGGGTCTCGTTCACCTCCATCCCGGCGGCCTTCAACTCGTCGAGCTGCTGGGCCTCCATATCGGCGTTGAAGGCGCGTTCGGTGGCCGCTGCGTCATGGGCGGCCTCGACCACGATCTGCTGCGCCGCCTCGGGCAGCTTCGACCAGGTCGGCATGCCCATCACGAAGACGGCGGGCGCATAGGTGTGTCGGGTCATGGTCATGTATTTCTGGGTCTCGTTCAGCTTGAACGAATAGACCACGCCGACCGGGTTTTCCTGCCCGTCGATGGTGCCCTGCTGCATCGCCGTCAGCGCCTCGGTCCAGGCCATCGGAATGGCATTGGCGCCCAGCGCGCGGAAGCTGTCGGTATAGACCGGGTTCTCCATCACGCGGATGCGCAGCCCGTCGAGATCGGCGGGCGTCGCCACCGGGCGCTTGGAGTTCGTGAGGTTGCGGAAGCCGCGCTCGGCATAGGCGAGGCCCTTGAGATTGACATCGGCCAGCTTGTCCAGCAGCTCTTGCCCGATCTCGCCGTCGAGCACCCCATAGGCAGCCTCGCGCGAAGGGAAGAGGAAGGGCAACTCGAACACCGCCATCTCCTCGACGAAGTTCGCGACCGGTCCGTTGGTGATCAGCCCCATGTCGATGCTGCCGATCTGCATGCCTTCGAGCAGGGTGCGTTCGTCGCCGAGCGTGGCATTGGGCACGATCTCGACCGAGATCTTGCCGCCGCTGCGTTCGGCCACCAGATCGCGGAAGGCGACGGCGGCCACCTGATAGGCGTCCTTCTCGTTCACCACATGGGCCAGCCGCAGGGTGACGGGCTTCATGCCGTCGAGATCGGCGGCCAGAGCGGGGCTGCCGCCAAGCGCCAGCGCGGCGGCCGCGGCGGACAGGAACGAACGTCTCTGCATCGGGGAGTCTCCTTCAGGATCAGCGGCGGGACCTTGGGCGATGTTACGCAGGGCGTCAACCGAACATGCCGATAATTGCGGCAGGCGCGGGCGGGTGGACAGGATGATTTGTCGGAGGGCGTGCCCGGATTTCGCCTTGATCGCGACAGACTGCTGCCCCGGGGTGGCATTATCCCGAATTTCAGAACAATTCTGCCGTGGCCCGCCAATCGATGCCCGATCTTTCACCGCCGATGCCGCGGCCGATGGCCAGGGCGCGTGCCGTCCCGGCCCGGGCGGTGCTGGCGGTCGTGACCCCGGCGGCGCTGATCCTGCGCCTGCCGCTGCTGTTGTGGGGGGCCGACGCGCTCGACCGGCAGGTCTTTCCCGACGACACCTATTATGTGCTGTCCATCGCGCGCAACATCGCGGCCGGTCTCGGCCCCACCGCCGATGGGACGGTGCCGACCACCGGGTTTCAGCCGCTGATCGTGGCGCTTTTGGTGCCGGTCTTCCGGCTGACCGCCGACCCGGTGCTGCCCGCACTGGCGGCGGCCGCCATCGGGGCCATCGCCGGGGCGCTGGCGCTGACCGGGTCATGTCTGGCGGCGGCCGGGGTCGGGCTGGTGCTGGCCACCGGTCCGGTCTTTGCACTGACCCATCCGAACGGGCTTGAAACCGCACTGGCGGCGGCGGTGCTACTGGCCACAGCCGTTGTGCTGGCCGAAACCCGGCCGGGTGCACCGATGCGTCGCTTCGTCGGGATCCGGGGGGCTGGCCGGGCTCGCGGTGCTGGCGCGGGTCGATGCGGCGGTGCTGCTGGCACCGGCGGGGATCTGGGCGGTTCGCGCGCTGGGCTGGCGCGGCGCGGGGCTCGCGGCGCTGACGGGATGTGCCGTGATCGCGCCCTGGGTCGGGATCTGCCTTTGGCTGACCGGAGATCCTCTGCCCGAAAGCGGGGCGGCGGTGGCCACGCTTGCGGCAGCCGACGGGTTCGACGGATGGATGACCTTCACGATGGGCGTGCTGGCCTTGGGCGCGGTCTGGCCCGACGCGGTCTTCGGCTGGTCGCCCGCGGCCGGGATCGCGGTCGCGGCCGTGCTCCTGCTGCCTTTGCTGGCGGTCCGGCGGGGACATTGTCCGCCGCTGGCGGCGGTGCTGGCCTTTGGCTCTCTTGCCCTGTTCCTGGCCTATACGTTGGGGCTTGGTGCGGTCTGGTTCTTCGAGCGGTATTTCTCGCCGATCCATTGCCTGGTGCCGGTGCTGGCGGCGGCTCTGGTGTTCGGGCGGTCCCCGCCCTTGGCGGTGCGTGTGCTTTGGGGCCTGGCCGTCCTCGCGCTTTGCGGCTTTGGGCTCTGGCGTCTCGCACCGGAGCTGAGCGATCCGGGGACCGAGCGGCTGCATGCCTTCGCGCCCCCCAGCGGCTATGGCGAGATGGCGCGCGACCTGCTGCCCGAGGTGCCGCCGGGCGCGACCCTTGGGGCGCTGCAAAGCGGGGCGCTTGGATATTTTGCGCCGCCGGGTCTGCGGGTGGTCAATCTCGACGGGGTGGTGAACGGTCCGGCGGCCGCCGCGCTGCGCGAGGGGCGGGTCTGTACCTATCTGAAGGCCGCCGGGGTCACCCATTTCGCCGATTGGGACCTGAACCGCGCCCTGCTTCTGCGCCGGGTCGACCCCGGCGCTGCGGTCGTCCTCGACCCGCTTCACCGGTCGGCCGTGGCGCAGGGTCGTCACCGCGTCACGCTTTACAGCGTCACGGCAGACTGCACCCCGCGACCCTGAGCCTCGCGATCTCCTGACATCCTGCCCCGGCCGCGCGGCGCGACACGCTGTGTCTGGCGCCGGATTCTCCCGGCGCGATTCGGAATTTCCTCTCGAAACCGGGGTCGACGCCGCCCGCGGCCGGGTGGGATCCCCCGATCGGCCGCTATTCAAAAAATGCATGATAGCTATGCGTTCAGAAATGTGGCGAGCGCAGGCCCGCTGCCCCGACTTCGCCACAGGTCGAAACGAAGGGTTACGCTGCCGACGGAGCGGAGTCCGGCGCTTCTGCAACGCAACGTCAGAGATCGGCGGGAAGAAATACCGTTTGGCGGCCGCCCGGGCGCGAGTCGGGGAATCGGATGTGCCGATCGCGCTTCGTTACCGCAGCGGGATCGGGCGCAACGTCACAGCGTCCGGCAAGCGAGAAAGAACGAGGCTTTTGAATTTAATCTTGCCGAAGGGCG
Source organism: Rhodovulum viride (assembly GCF_003265965.1). NCBI lineage: Bacteria > Pseudomonadati > Pseudomonadota > Alphaproteobacteria > Rhodobacterales > Paracoccaceae > Rhodovulum > Rhodovulum viride. Next base: position 47,833 of record NZ_MUAV01000022.1, read on the forward strand.
GTTCTCGCCGCGGTTCGGTTTCCCTAGCGTCACCTTTTGGGGCGTTTTGGCCAAAATCCCAATTGCGGCATTTCCTAGGAGAACCAGAAAAATTTAGCGGACTGTCCGTTTGTCGCCCGGCGGCTTCTCATCCAGAACGCGAATGTCCGGAAACAGAACAGGCCTAAAACCTCGTCTTTTCCCGAACCCTGGACGGAGATGCAGAAATGGACCCGGAAACACCCGACATGATCGGAACGGGAGAGATTTGCCTGGCGCATGAGCTTGGACCGCGCGACGCGGCCGGCATCCGCGACCGGGTCCTGGCGGCCCTGCGCGGGGGCGGTGCCATCGTTGTCGACACGACCGAAGCGACCGGCATGCATGTGGCGATCCTACAGATATTGCTGGCTTTGGCCCGGGACGCGGCCCTGGCCGGCCGGCCGTTCACGCTGATCGCCCCGCCCGGCGGCGCCTGCGCGACCGCCTTCGAACGGGCCGGTCTCGACCTGCCGGGTCAGGCGCGCGCCGCCTGACCGGAACTCCCCCAGATCTTGGAGAACTGCAATGTCAAAGACGATCCTCGCCATCGACGACTCGCCGTCGATCCTTCAGATGGTGGCGCACACCCTGACAACCGCAGGTTATCAGGTGATCGAGGCGGTCGACGGGGCGGACGGCTATGACAAGGCCGTCGCCAACCGGATCGACGCGGTCATCACCGACCTGAACATGCCCCGGCTGAGCGGGCTCGACTTCATCCGCAAGTACCGCACCCATGCCTCGAGCGCGGGCGTGCCCATCGTGTTCCTGACCACCGAGACCGATGACGGGCTGAAGCGCGAGGCCAAGGAAGCCGGGGCCACCGGCTGGATCGCCAAGCCCTTCAAGCAGGACCAGCTGCTGGCCGTCGTGAAGAAGGTCGCCGGAGCATGACCCTGTCCTCCGATCCCGCCGAGACCTTCCGCCAGGAGGCGCGCGACCTTCTGGACACGCTGGAACAGACCCTTCTGGATCTGGAACACGACCCGGGCGACAGCGCCCTCGTCGATGCAAGCTTCCGCGCCATGCACACCCTCAAAGGGTCGGGCGCGATGTTCGGCTATGACGAAGTGGCCGATTTCGTGCATGAATTCGAGACTGCCTTCGACCGCGTCCGCAAGGGCAAGGCGGCGATCAGCCCGGGTCTGGTGGTGATCGCGCTGGCGGCCAAGGACCATATCGCCGATCTGGTCGGCGAGCCCGGCCGGCATGCTGCGAAGGGCGCGCCGATCCTCGAGGCGCTGCGCAACACGGTCGATACCGGCCGGAATGCCGGCTCTGCCGCGCCCGCCGGAACGGCCCCGGCCGCCGGGGCGCCCGCTGGCGGGGTGCGGGTGCGGTTCCGGCTGCCGTCCGATGCCATCGCCTTCGGGACCGATCCGCTCTTGCTGCTGGACGAGATGCGCGAGCTGGGGGCCGACCGCGTGGTCGGGCTGACCGACCGGCTGCCGCCGCTCGACGAGCTCGATCCGAACGGGACCTATCTGGGCTGGGAGGTCACCTTCGAGGCCGGGATCTCGGCCGAACAGATCGACGATGTCTTCCTCTTCGTGCGCGACGGCATGGAGCTGACGCTGGAACCGCTGCAGCCGCCGCAGGCGCCGAAGGACGCGTCCGAGGCGGCGGCATCCGCCGACACGGCCCGGCGCGGTCGCGACGCCGAGGGCCGCGCCGCCTCGTCGCTCCGGGTGCCGGCCGAGCGGCTCGACGAGCTGATGGACCGGGTCGGCGAGCTGGTGATCGCCCAGTCGCGGCTGGCGCAGATCGCCTCGGCCGGGGACGACCTGAACCTCAAGGCCGTGGTCGAAGAGCTGGAACGGCTGTCCTCGGGCTTGCGCGACACCACGATGGGCATCCGCATGGTCCCGATCGGCACGCTGTTCTCGCGCTTCCGGCGGCTGGTGCACGACCTCTCGGGAGAACTGGGCAAGGAGATCGACTTCGTCACCAGCGGCGAAGAGACCGAGCTGGACAAGACCATGATCGAGCGGCTGGCCGATCCGCTGGTCCACCTGATCCGCAACGCCATCGACCATGGCGTCGAGGGGCCCGAGGCGCGCGGCCACGCCGGCAAGCCTGCCCGTGGCCGGGTGCGCCTGTCGGCCGCCCATACCGGGGCCGAGGTGGCGATCTCGATTGCCGATGACGGGGCCGGGCTCGACCCGGCGCGGATCCGCGCCAAGGCCGAACAGAACGGCCTGTTGACGCCCGAACAGAAGGTGACCGATCAGGAGCTTTACCAGTTCGTGTTCCATCCCGGGTTTTCGACCGCAAGCCAGGTCACCTCGATCTCGGGGCGCGGGGTCGGCATGGACGTGGTCAAGCGCACCATCGAGGGCCTGCGCGGCACCATCGACCTGACCAGCACGCCCGGTCAGGGCACGGTCGCAACGCTGCGCCTGCCCCTGACGCTGGCGATCATCGAAAGCATGCTGGTGCAGGTCGGGGCCGGCCGCTACGCGATCCCGCTCTCGGCGGTCGAGGAATGCGTAGAACTGCCCGCCGCGCAGGATGGCAAGGCTGCCGGGCGCAATTTCCTGAACATCCGCGGGCGGCTGGTGCCGTTCCTGCGGTTGCGCGAGCTGTTCAAGACCCGGGCCGAGCGGGCCGAGCACCAGAAGGTGGTGATCGTCTCGGCGGGCGAGGCGCGGGTCGGGCTGGTGGTCGACCAGATCATCGGCAACAGCCAGACCGTCATCAAGTCGCTGTCCAAGCTGCACGCCGATGTCGAGACCTTCTCGGGGGCGACCATCCTCGGCGACGGCACGGTGGCGATGATCCTCGATGTGAGCGCGCTGGTCGGCTTCGGCCAGGCCTATGAAAGCCGCCTGCGCGGCGAACAGCTGGGGAGGGTGGCATGAGCGCCGTCGACAAGCCCACCGGGCCCGCCGCGATGCGCGCCCTGACTGTCGGGCTCCAGGGCGAGGTCTTCGCGCTGCCGGCCGAAACCGTCAGCGAGATCCTCGACATGGTTCCCGTGACCGAGGTGCCCAATGCGCGGGCCTTCGTGAACGGCGTCATCAACGTGCGCGGCAAGGTCGTGCCGCTTGCGGATCTTCGGGTCATGTTCGGCATGGAGCGCACCCCGCCCGATGCCGATACCCGGATCGTCGTGACCGAGATCGACCTCGACGGGGAACCGGCGCTGGTCGGGATCATCGCCGACAAGGTGCACGACGTCACCGAAATCTCGGACGCCTCCGTCGAGGAGGCGCCGAAGGTCGGCATGCGCTGGCCCGCCGAATTCGTGCGCGGCATCGGCAAGCATGGCGACGACTTCATCATCATCCCGGACATGGGCCGGATCTTCGGATCGAAGGGGGATCGCGATCCGTCCTTCGCCACGGACGAAAGGAAAGCGAAATGACACTCTCTCTCAGGGCCAAGCTCGCCCTCGCCTTCGGCGCCCTGCTGCTGTTGATCAGCCTCTTGGGGGGCGTTGCGATCCTGCAGATGAACCGGATCAACGCGCAGTCGACGATCATCGCCGACAACTGGCTGCCCAGCGTGGACGAGGTGCGCAAGCTCGACACGATCATGGCCAAGTATCGCATCGGCGAGTATGCCCATGTTCTGGCCACCACCGAGTCCGAATTCGAACGGATCGAAACCTATATCGACGGCGTCCGGGCCAAGCTTGACGCCAGCCGCGCCGCCTATGAGGCGCTGATCATCGCGCCCGAGGAACGGCAGCTTTACGCCCAGTTCAACGAAAGGCTGACGAACTATCTCGAGAACTCCAAGCGCATCCTGCGCTATTCGCGCAACAACCAGAAGGACCTGGCTGGCCGCGATATGAGCGACTCTCTGGAACTGTTCGATGCGGTCACGGCCGATCTGACGGAACTGGTGGCCTTCAACTCGAACGGAGCGCGTGCGGCCAGCGCGGAAGGCGACGAAGCCTACGCGACCTCGCAGAAGGTGGTTTTCGGGGTGATCGGGCTGGCGCTGCTGGTCGGCATCGGTACCGCGATCTTCCTGATCCGCAACATCACCCGCGCCCTGGGCGGCGAGCCCGACTATGCCCGCGACGTGATCCGCGAGATCGCCAGCGGCAATCTCGAGGTCAAGGTGGCGACCCGCGAGGGCGACCGCGACAGCCTTCTGGCGGCCGCGCGCGACATGGTGGCCAAGCTGAAAGAGGTCATCACCGAGGTCGCGGTCTCGTCCCGCAACGTGGGCTCCGGCAGCCAGGAGATGTCGGCCGCGGCCGAGCAGCTGGGCCAGGGCGCGACCGAACAGGCCTCGTCGACCGAGGAAGTGTCGTCCTCGATGGAAGAGATGGCGGCCAACATCAAGCAGAACGCCGACAACGCCTCGCAGACCGAGAAGATCGCCCGCCAGTCGGCCGGCGACGCCAAAAGCAGCGGCGATGCCGTGGGCAAGGCGGTCAAGGCGATGGAGACCATCGCCGAGAAGATCCTGATCGTGCAGGAAATCGCCCGTCAGACCGACCTTCTGGCGCTGAACGCGGCGGTCGAGGCGGCGCGGGCCGGGGAACATGGCCGCGGCTTTGCGGTGGTGGCCTCGGAAGTGCGCAAGCTGGCCGAACGCAGCCAGGCGGCGGCGCAGGAAATCTCGGGCCTGTCGGGCGATACGGTCAAGGCCGCGCAGCAGGCGGGCGAGATGCTGACCCGGCTGGTGCCCGACATCCAGCGCACCGCCGAACTGGTGGCCGAAATCTCGAATGCCAGCCAGGAACAGAATGCCGGGGCCGCGCAGATCAACGTCGCGATCCAGCAGCTCGACAAGGTGACCCAGCAGAACACCTCGGCTTCCGAGCAGATGGCGGCCACCGCCGAAGAGCTGGAAAGCCAATCGAGCCAGCTGCAGCAGGTCATCGGCTACTTCCGTGTCGCGCTGGACGACATGGCCGGGCGTGCGGGAAGCCATCATGCGGCGTCGCGCGGACGCCGGTCGGACAGCTCGCCGGTCGAGGACGCGATCCGCAAGACCGCCGCGCCCGCCCGGCGGCGCCCGTCCCAGGCCTCGGGGGGCTTCATGCTCGACATGGGCGGCGATGACGACATCGACGGGCAGTTCGTGCGCTCCGGCGCCGCCTGAGCCGCCCTGTTCCTCAGTTCCGGCCGCCTCGCCGAGGCGGCCGGTCTCCGACCGATCCCGGGAGATCAGAATGGCCGACCAGACCCAATATGTGACGCTCGGCGCCGCCGACAGTCTTTTCGCCGTGCCCGTCGAACGGGTGCAGCAGATCCTTGAAACCCAGCCGATCGCGGCGATGCCCCATGCGCCCGCCGACTTCCTGGGCATGATCGACGTGCGCGGGCAAAGCGTGCCGGTGATGGACCTGCGCAAGCGCCTGGCGCTGCCCGCCGCCGAGGACAGCCACAGCACCCGGATCATGGTGCTGGACGCCCGCGTGGGCGAGGCGCCGCGCCGGATCGGGCTCAAGACCGACCGGGTGTTCGAGGTGACCGCGCTCGATGCCGACACGATGGAGGCGCCGCCCGATCTGGGCGCGTCCTGGCGCACCGAATTCGTCGCGGGCGTCGGCCGCCGCAACGGGGCCTTCGTGACCGTTCTCGATCTCGACCGGCTGTTCGCCGCGGCCGATCTGCCCGCCGCGTCCGGCGTCGCCGCCTGAGCCCCTGACTGAGCCCCCGCCCATCCCGGGTTTTCGACCGCGTCGCGGACCGCCCGGCCCTTCATCCCCCTTTCACGGAGCCCGCCATGCCTGCCTCTTCGCTAGCCCTGAGACCTACCGGCGGTGCCGATGACGGCGACCGGATCGACGACACCAGCTTTTCGCGCATCGCCGCGCTGGTGAACCGCCAGACCGGGATCCGGCTGCCGCCGTCCAAGCGCATGATGGTCGAGGCCCGGCTGCGGCGGCGGGTTCGGGCCTGCGGCCAGCCCAACCTTGCCGCCTATTGCCGCTTCCTGTTCCACGAGGGCGGGCTCGACCGCGAGGCGTTGCACCTGATCGACGTGGTCACCACCAACAAGACCGACTTCTTCCGCGAACCCGACCATTTCCGGTTTCTGGCCGGACCCGGGCTCGACGCGATGCTGGGGCGGGCCGGGGGCGGGCGCCGGACCCGGCTGAAGCTCTGGAGCGCGGCCAGCTCGATCGGGGCCGAGGCCTATACCATCGCGATGGTGCTGGCCGAGGCGGCGGCGCGGGGGCCGGGCTTCGACTTTTCGGTGCTGGGCACCGATATTTCGACCAGTGTGCTGGCCCATGCCAAGATGGCGATCTATCCAACCGCCTTCGCGGCCCCGGTGCCCGAGGCGCTGCGGCAGCGCTATTTCATGGAGGCGCGCGATCCCCAGCGTCAGGAAATGCGGGTGGTGCCCGAACTGCGGGCGCGGGTCTCGTTCGCGCGGCTCAACCTGATGGACACGCGCTATGCGGTCGACAGCGATTTCGACGCGATCTTCCTGCGCAACGTGCTGATCTATTTCGAACGCGACGTGCAGATCGCCGTGGTCGGGCGGCTGATCCGGCATATCCGGCCGGGCGGGTTCCTGTTTCTCGGCCATTCCGAAAGCGCGATCGGGGCCGAACTTCCGCTGCGCCAGCTCGCGCCCGCTACCTTCCAGGTCGAATGAGGACGCCATGACCTTCCAATCCAGCTTTTCCGGCAAGAAATGGCGTGTGCTGATCGTCGACGATTCCGCCTCGGTGCGGCGCGTGCTCAGCGACATCATCGCCAGCGATCCCTGTCTCGAGGTGATGGGGACCGCCGCCGACCCCTATGCCGCGGCCGAACGGATCGGGCGCGAGCTGCCCGACGTGATTTTTCTGGATATCGAGATGCCGCGCATGGACGGGCTGACCTTCCTGCGCAAGATCATGGCCCAGCGTCCGCTGCCGGTGGTGATCTGTTCCAGCCTGACCGAAGAGGGCTCGTCGGCGCTGATGGCGGCGATGGAGGCGGGCGCGGTCGATGTGGTGACCAAGCCGCGCATGGGCTCGGTCGAGTTCCTGCAGCATTCGCGGATGATGATCTGCGACACCGCCCGCGCGGCCGCCCAGGCCCGGATCCGGCCGGTGCGCGCGCGGCGCATGGAGGTCGAGAAGAAGCTCAGCGCCGATGCCATGCTGCCCGCCCGGCCCGGGCGCGGCCCCTCGGTGGTCGCGGCCGAACGGATCGTCTGCATCGGCGCCTCGACCGGCGGCACCGAGGCGATCCGCGAGGTGCTGGAGGCGCTGCCCGCCGACTGTCCGCCCATCGTGATCGTCCAGCACATGCCCGAAGGCTTTACCGCGGCCTTTGCCCGGCGGCTTGACGGGCTGTGCGCAATGACTGTGCGCGAGGCCCGAGACGGAGACCCGATCCTGCCCGGACAGGTGCTGATCGCGCCGGGCAATCGCCACATGATGATCGCGCGGGCGGGCGCCCATGCCCGCATCGTCATCGCGGACGGCCCGCCGGTCTGCCGGCACCGGCCCTCGGTCGACGTGATGTTCCGGTCTGCCGCGCAGCAGCTGGGCAGCGGGGCGGCGGGCATCCTGCTGACCGGCATGGGCGATGACGGCGCGCAGGGCCTGCTGGAAATGCGCCAGACCGGCGCCGCGACCGTCGCCCAGGACGAGGAAAGCTCTGTGGTCTTCGGCATGCCGAAAGAGGCCATCGAACGCGACGCGGCCGCCCGGGTCCTGCCGCTGTCGCGCATCGCGCCCGCGATCCTGCAATTCTGGGCCGGGTCCGGGGGTGCGCGATGAGCGCGGCGGCTGCCTGGCTCCGGGTGGTTCCCGCCGACCCGCCCGGGTCCACGGTCCTCGACGAGATCGTTTCGGGCCGGTTCGCAGTCGACATTGCCGGGCCGCGGCAGGCCATCGAGCAGGCCTTTCTGGCGATGGGCAGCGGTCTGATGGCCGGGGCGCATCTGCTGAGCGACATCTCGGGCGCGCATCGCGACATGGCGCTGGAATTCGAGGGGCCGGCCTTCTTGCAGGGGGTCGCGCAGATCAGCCGCCTGCGCGACGAGGTCGGCCGGGTGCTGGAGGGCATCACCACCGGCGACGCGGAAATCGCCCGGCTGGCCGAGACCACCAAGCAGGTGCGCGCGCCGCTGGAACAGATGGATTCGGCCATCCGGCTTCTGGGGCTCGTCGCGGTCAACGCCCGCATCGTGGCGGCGGGCATCGAGTCCGGCCAGAGCGACCTGACTGCCTTCACCAGCGAGATGGCCGGGATCGCGGCCGAGGCCAAGGCGGCGGTGCGCTCGATCGCGGAGGTGCATGAACGGGTCTGCCGCACCGTGGCCGAGACCCGGCGCACCCAGACCGAGTTCAGCCGCGGCCATTACCGGACCATGGCCGCGATCCGCGACCGTCTGGACGAGGACCTGCGCAGCATCGAGGCCCAGCGCGCCCAGGCGGCGGAGCATGCCGACAAGTCGGCGACGCTGGCGGCGGGCATCGGTGCCCAGGTCGGCGAGGCGGTCGCGGCGGTGCAGGCGGGCGACATGACGCGCCAGCGGCTGGAACATATCGAGACCATCCTCGACCGGCTGGCCGATGCCGCCGAGGCCGACCGGCTGGCGCGGCTTCTGGGGCCGCTGGCGGCGGCCGAGCTGGGCGCGACCCATGCCGATTTCGTGGCCGAGGTCGCGCATTTCGTCGAGGCGCTCGAGGCGATGCGGATCGATGCCGACGAGGTGCTGCGCGCCGGGACCGAACGCGCCGGGCGGACGCTGGCGGCGAGCGGCGAGGCGCTGGCGGCGCTCGTCCGGGACTTGCGCTCGATCGGCCCGCTGCTGGACGACGATGCCCGCAACCGCGAGACCGCCCGCCAGCTGGGCGAGGGCGCGGCCGATGCGATGAACCTGATGATGTCGCGGATCGACGTCCTGGAACGCACCGAACATGACGTGCGGCTGCTGGGGCTGAACATGGCGATCCGCTGTAGTGGGCTTGGCGACCGGGCCAGCGGGCTTCGGGTCATCGCCAAGGAGCTGAGCGGCGTCGCGGCCGATACCAGTGCCGCCGCCGCCCAGATCCGCGACATCCTCGACGGGGCGCAGAAGACGGTGGCCGATACCCGGCGCCGGACCGCCGAGGGCGGCGGGGTCGAGGGCGATCCGGCGGCCGCAGCGAGTGATCTCGAAACCGTGCTCGACCGGCTGCGGTCCCATGGCGCGACACTGGCCGAGGCCTGCCCCCGGACCATCGCGATCCTCGACGAGACCGCCGAGCGCGCTCACCGGGTCAGCGCCAGCGGCGATGGCTGGCCCGCACTGGTGGCGCGGCTGGAAACCCTTGGCGGGACGCCCGACCCGGACGAGGTGGCGGCCTTCGGGGATCTGCTGGCCGGGCTCCGGCGGGTCTATACGATGCAGCAGGAACGCCGGATTCACGACGCCGTGCTGGGCCTGCCCACGCCCCAGGGCGAGGACGAGCCGCCCGCGGCCGACGGCGGCGACGCGGACGACATCGACGGGTTCCTGTTCTGACGCGACCCCCGCGGGGGCCGTGGCAGGGGTCCGCGATCAGGCGGCGCGGCGGCGCAGGGCGACCCCCGGCAGCGCCAGCGCGGCCAGCAGCATCGGCAGCGTCGCGGGCAGCGGCACCGGGGCGGGCGCAGTCTGGGCCGACAGGGTCAGCCGCGCGGTCGCGTAGATGTCGGCCGTGGCGCCGAACGGGTCCGGGATCGGCGCGTCGAAATGCAGCTCGGCCAGCACGGTGCCGCCGAACAGATCGGCGGCGCTGCCGGTCGCGGTGAAGACGAAGCGCAGGTCGTCGACGCCGTCGAAGCTGTAGCTGTCGGCCTCGCCATAAAGCGCCTCGTCGCCGTCCTCGGTCAGTACGGTCAGGACGAAGGCCGGGTTCCAGAGCCCCGAGACGCCGCCGAAGATCCCGGCATAGAGCGGGCTCAGCGAGGTGTCGTCGAAGACCGGGGCATTGGCCTCGGCGGTGATATCGCCGCCCATGAACAGGACGTCGGCGGCGGTATCGGTGAGGGTGGCGCTGAAGCCGGGGGTGGCCAGCGCAAGCGCGGTGGCGGCGGCGAGAACGGGCATCGGCAGGGACATAACCTTCAGGTCTCCTTGGAAAATCTGTGGGAAAGCGGCCGCCCGGGGTCCGGGCGGCCGGTGGACAAGGATCAGGCGAAGCTGAGATCGTCGAAGCTTTCGACCCCGGCGATCACCAGCTGGTCGAGATCGGCGCCGATCCACAGCGTGACGCCCGCGGCGGTTTCACGAACCTCGTGGATCTCGGCGCCGCCGAGGTCGATCCGGTCGATCCCGGTCTCGTAATCGGCGATCCGGTCGGTTTCGCGCTGGCCGTTGGCGGTCTCGTCGCCGAAGACGAAGGTATCGGCACCCGCGCCGCCCCAGATCTGGTCCAGACGGCCCGCGCCCGCGAAAAGCATCTCGTCGGCATCGGTCCCGACCAGCCGGTCGTTGCCGGCCGTGCCGTGCAGTTCGACCGCGAAGTCGGACGACAGATCGACGATGGCGATGTCGTCGAAGCTGGCCCCGGCCGCGCCCCAGGACCAGACCCCGGCGCGGCCCGCGCCGATGTCGTGATCCTCGACCGGATAGGCGAAGAGGTCGGTGCCGTCGATGGTGGCCGAAATCTTGCCGTCGACGATCCGGGCCTCGAAAGTGAACGTGTCGCCGGGCGTGTAGCTGGTGGCGCCCCGGGCGATCATCGACTCGTAATTGTCGACCACCTTGACCAGGGTGAAGAGGTTCACCCGGGCGTCGAGCTCGATCTTGTAGTAGTTGTTTTCGTCGACATAGTTCAGCATGAAGCCGACCGCGCCTTCGGGCGCCGTCACCTCGGCCCGGATCGCGTAGTCGGTGAGGGCGTCGTCGCCGTCCCAGAGCGCGTAGCTGCCCTTGTGCAGCGCGAAGGTGCCGTCGCCCAGAGGCGACCAGCCGCGCTGCCAGACATCGGGATGGCTGGCGCCGTTCCAGGTCAGCTCGCGGCTGTAGGCGCCCGAGGTCTCGACCAGCGCGCCGTCGATCACATGCCAGTCGGCCGTGCCGGTGGCGGCGGTGCCGTCGCCCGCGAATTCGGTCGCGTCGACGATGGTCCAGCCGGTGGCGTCGCCATCCTCGAACCGGTCGGCCGCGATCAGCCGGTCGCCGCTGGCCAGATCGACCGTCACCGCGTCCGAGGCGGTGCCGTCGAGCGTCAGGGCGAAGCTGTTGCGCCCGGCCGTGGCGGTGGCCTCGACGGTCAGACCCGCAGCGTCAAGGTCGCGCCCGGTCCAGAGCGCCTCGGCCGCGCCCGCGGGCAGGATCGAGGCGGCGCCGTTCAGGGTGATCGCTTCCCGGCCGTCCCCGTCCCAGTCGATGACGATCCGGTCGGGGCCTGCATCGGCGGTCAGTTGCGGGGCGCGGACCACGACATCGTCGAAGATCGCCCCTTGCTGGCCCGAGCTGTAAAGCCCGACCGTCCCGGCGCCCAAGGGTGCGCTGTCGGTAACCGCGCCGCCGAAAAGCGCCACCCCGTCCAGCGTGACCACGATCCGGCCGCCGACCCGCGTCACCGCGAGGTCCTGTTCGTCGTTGAAGGTGTAGCCGCCGGCTTCGGCCGCCAGCACCGTCGCCGTTCCGGCCTCGACCCGGATCAGCTGGCGGGCATTGGTCTGGTTGTCGAGGCTCAGCAGGTAGTAGCTGCCTTCCCCGTCGAAGCTGAAGACCACGCCCATGGTATCGTCATCCATCGAGCGGATCGTGGTCTCGAAGGTCAGGTCGGTCCAGGCGCCGCTCTCCCAGATGACGAGGTTGTCGGTGCCGTTCGACCGGTCGTAAAGCGCGGCCTCGGGCGCGCCCACCGTCCCGCCCTCGGCCATGGCGCTGCCGATCACGGCGAAGTTGCCAAGCTGGCGGGCGTCCGAGAGGTCCAGCATCTCGACCGTCGCGGTGCCGAAATCTGTCGCATCGAGCGCGCCGTCGAAGGACAGCTGCACCGCGCCTTCGGGCTGGTCGCCCGAGAGCGGGCCATCGGCATCGACGCCGCCCAGCGCGGCGATGGCCTCTGCATCCAGGGCCTCGGGCGTGAAGGCGACGGAGGCGGCATAAAGATCGCTGGTTTCGCCGTTCTCGTCCGAGAAGAGCAGGAAGCCCTTTTCGCCGTCGATGGTCCAGCGCGACCCGTCCGCGACATTCGCATCGACCACCTGGGTGCCGACCAGAACGCCGTTGATGTACTTGCTGAGAACCTGCGCGCCGTCCTCGACCTTGAAGCTGAAGGCGACCCGGTTCCAGGCGTCATAGGCAAGGCTGCCGTCATATTGCCCCGAAATCCCGATGCCGCCATTGGCGATGAAAAGCTCGCCATCGGTCGCGTTGGTGAGGTCGGTCTGGAACAGCGCGGTCCAGGCGCCCTGGCCGCTGCCGACATAAAGATCGAAGATCAGCGTGTAGTCCGAAATCTGCCCGGTCGCGCCGGTCGTGACATGCAGCGCCTCGGTCTGGCCGAGCGCGGGCAGTTTCAGCACCCCCACCGCCTCGGCCGTGGCGCCCGCGCCGCCGAGCCAGACCTTGGGCGAGGCCAGCGTGGTTTCAAAGTCGGTGCCGGTGTCCGAGCCGCCGTTGAAATCGTCCCATTCGTCGGGATCGGCCACCGCGATCACGCCCGAGCCCTTGGTGAAGTCGGCCCGGTCCTGACCGTCGGCCGAGGTCCAGAACTTCGAGGTGGTGAAGCTCCAGCCGCGCCATTCGTCGGTGCCGCGCGGCACGCTGTCGGGGGTGTCGACCGACCAGCCTTCGGGCGCGTCGTGGGTCCAGCCCAGCACGTCCGAGGGGATGTTCTCGTTGGTGGCCGGTTGCAGGTCGTCCGCGAGGCTGTCGAAGTCCTGCGCCATCAGCACCGTGCCGTCGGCATCGGTCAGGACGATGTTGTCGACCGCCCAGAACCAGTCGTTGCCGGCCTCGCTCATCTTCCAGAAGAATTCGACCGAGGCCGCGGTATCCGGCACTTTGAGGTCGAGCGAGATCCGTTCGTTCTGGTTCGACCCGTCATCGGTGGTTTTGGCGCTGTCGAAATGCAGGATCGCGGTCGGGGTGCCGCCATCGACCGATACCAGAACCTCGGCGGTCTGCGAGTCCTCGGGCCGCCAGTGGCTGTCGAAGGACAGCGTCAGGGTCTTCTGCCCGACGCCGTTGATCGACCCGATGCCAAAGCCCAGATCGGTGCCGATCTCGGCAAGATCGGGCTGGGCGACGGCGGGGTTGATCCAGCCCTGGGCGATGCCGTCGTCGAAGGTCTCGACCAGCCAGACATCGTCGGTCTCGACGATGACCCGCAGATCGTCGCGGCTGACGACGCCCGAGGCGGTCTCGACGGTCAGGGTCAGGTCATGAATACCCGCGCCCAGCTCGGCCGAGGTTTCCTTGCCGGTGGCCACGACAGTTCCGGTCTCGTCGGTCCAGGTGAAGGACGCGATATCGCCGTCCGGGTCGGCCGAGGCCGCAGCCGTCAGGGCGACGGTCGCGCTGCTGGCGCCCGCATCGGCCTTGATGTGCAGGTCGGCGCCCGCATCGGCCTCGGCCTGCGCCGCCCGTTCGCCGATATCCGCGTCGTGGAACTCTTCCTGATGGCCGACATAGGACCCGGTCAGCCCGTCGCGGCTGGGCTCTTCGGTCTCGCGGTAGCCGGTGAAATACTCATCGAGATCGGTGAAGTAGGTTTCGGTATAGATCGCGTCATTGTCGGGATCGACGGTGATCAGGCGGATCGCGCCGTTGCCGCCATTGCCGCCCTCGGTAGCCTCCAGCGCGACCCCGTTCTGATAGTTCATCAGGAACTGGTACACCTTGTTGCCGTAGTCGTTGTAAGAGACCACGGTTTCGGCGCCGTCGCCAAAGATGTGGCCGCCGAAGGCGAACACGACATTCGCATGCGAGGACACCACGTCGCGCCAGATCTCTTCGCCGTCCCAGGCGCCCTCGGGGTCCGCGCCAAGCCAGTAGTCATAGCCCGCGCCCTCGCCCTCGAGATCCGAGCCCAGCGGGTCGTGGCGGCCGTTGAAGTTGTTGTAGCTGTGGGTGACGATGATCGCCTTGCGGTCGCCGTATTCGGTCAGGACCCGATCGGCCCAGGCCAGAACGTCGTCGCGGGGGCCGAATTCCAGGTTGATGGTGACCCAGCCGGTGCCGTCGGTCGCGGTCCAGAGGTGGTAGTTGTTGTCGTAGCGCTCGGGCTCGGCATCGTAGACGCCGCCGAAGGTCGGGTCCTCGGACATGTAGCCGACCGAGAAGGCGTCGTTGAAATTCGAGGTGTCGCGCAGGTTGCCAGCGCTGTTGACGATGTCGTGGTTGCCCTGGACGATCGAGAAACTCACCCCGGCCTCGCGCAGGATGTCATAGGCCGACAGCGCGATGTCGAACTGGTTGGTGGCCGACCACTGGCTGACATCGCCCACATTGGTCAGGAAGTTGATGTTCTTGCCTTCGGCATTGTCGGCGACCCATTGGGTCATCTCGCTGAAGACATGCTCGATATAGGGATTCGAGGTGTAGTCCTGGGTGTCGGGGAAGACCGCGATGGTATAGGCGTTCTCGCCCGCGACGCGGACCCGCACATGGTCCTCGAGGCTTTCGCCATTGGCGCCGGTGGCGGTGATCACCAGATCCGACAGGCCGTAGGCGTCGAAGTCGAGCGTGAGGATGCCGTGCTCGATGCTGGCCCCGACCGCTTCGCCGTTGCTGTTGGTGACGGCAAAGTCATGGGCGCCGTCGCCGAAAAGCTCGGCCAGATCGTAATGCCGGGCCTCGTCGCTGAGGCTGACCAGCATGTCGCGGATGCCGCCCGAAACCTCTGGCTCGACCGGCGTGTCGTCCGAGACGTCGTTCAGCGTGACGCCGCCCTGGCCGAATTCGGCGGTGGGCTCGTACCCGTCGAAGCCGATCTGCACCAGCGCCTCGCCTTCGGCGAAGGGACCGTCGGCATCGACGCCGCCCAGCGCAGCGATCCCGGCCGGGCTCAGCGCCGCGCCCGACAGCCCGAAATGGGCCAGATAGCCCGCGGCGGTCTCGCCGTCCTCGTCGGTCAGGATCAGGAAGCCGGTCGAGGCATCGATGGTGAACCGCGCGGTCTCGACGCTCTGGGTGCCGACGAGGGTGCCGTCGATATATTTCGACAGGGTCGAGCTGCCGTCGCCATTGTCTTTCACGCTCAGCGCGATCCGCGCCCAGGTTTCGGCAGGAACCGCGCCGGTATAGACGCCCGAAATGCCGATGCCGCCGCTGCCGTTGATGAAGAATTCGCCGTCGGAGGTGTTGCCCGCATCCAGCTGCAACAGCGACTGGAAGCCGCCGGTGGCGTCTGTGCGGATATCCCAGACCATGGTGAAATCGGTCAGGTCCGGGGTGCCCGCGGGCGGCGCGATATGCAGCCCTTCGCTGGCCTCGAAGGCCGAGTAGTTCAGCACCGGAACATCGCCGCCGGGCGCCTCGATGCCGAATTGCGCGGCATGGCCGATCCGGCTGTCGCCGAGGGCGACCGGCGTGCGGTAGTCCGACCCTTCGAGGATCACCTCGGCCGCGCCATAGCGGGTGGCGACGGTGCCGCCCGCAAAGCTGACCTCGACCGTCTCGGCGCCGGGCGCGACCGGGAAGAAGCCGCCCGCAGCGGGGGTGGGGGCCGAGGCCAGTGCCGCCGCCACGGTTTCCGCATCCGGCGGGTTCGCCATGAAGAAGATCGACGAGACGAAGCCTGCCGAGGTCTCGCCGTCATTGTCGGTGAAAAGCCGGAGCCCCAGATCGGGGTCGATGGTCCAGCGGTCGGTGACGCCCAGGGCCTGGGTGCCGACCAGCGTGCCGTCGACGAATTTGCGCAGCACCGTTTCGCCGTCCTCCAGCGTCACGGTCATCGCGACGCGGACCCAGGTATCGAACGGCACCTGCCCCTCGTAGACGCCGGAAATGCCCAGCGCGGCGCCATCCGCCCCGCGTTTCAGGAACAGCTCGGCATCGCCGTCGCCGGTCTGCACCAGGCCGGTATAGGCCCCGGCGGTCGACGGGATGTAGAGATCCATCGACAGCGCCCATTCGGCGACCGGCGCGTCGGCCTCGGGCCGAAGCGTCACGGATTGCGCATCGGTCAACGCGTCGAAGGCCAGAACGTCCGCCTGCGTGCCGTTGATCGCCGGAAGGCCGAAATCGGTCGTGCTGCCAAGCGCGTGATGCGCGAGATCGAGTGCCATGCTGTTCCCCCAGACCATGTCTTCGCGCGCCGGAACGGCGGCGCGGTCGGGGAAGCCTTGCGGCAGGCTCACATATAGATCAAATTGATTGTATCTTCCGGACGGTTAGGTTTTCTCAATGAATTATCCGCAGATCCGTGCCTTTCATCTTGTCGCCAAGGAAGGCAGTGTGCGGCGCGCGGCCGAGCTTCTGGGCGTGTCTCAGCCGACGATTTCCCAGCATCTCAAGGGGCTTGAAACCCGGCACGGGGTCCGGCTGTTCGAAAAGCGCGGCCGCGGGCTGGTGCCGACCGAGGCGGGCGAGCGTCTCTTTTCCGTGACAGTGAGGTTAACGGAACTTGTCAACGAGATCGACGATCTGCTGGAGCAGCGGCCGCGGGCGGCGACCGGACGGCTGCGGATCCATGCGGATTCGCCCGGCATCGCGGTGCGGCTGGTCTCGCGGCTGAGGGCCAGCCATCCGCGCATCGAGGTCACGATCCAGCGCCGCAGCACCGAGGCGATCGCGGCGGCCCTGCTGGAAATGCGGGCCGATGTCGGCATCGCGGTCGAGCCGATGGTCGATCCGGCGCTGTTGATCCTGCCCTATCGCTATGAGGAATTGCGGGTCTGCCTGCCCGCGACCAGCCCGCTGGCACAGCGGCGCGATTTCGCGCTCGACGCCATTTCGGGCCAGACCCTGATCCAGCGCGAGTCGGGCTCGCGGACCCGGGCGCTGGTCGAGCGGACCCTGGCCATCGCCGGAAAGACGCCCGCCTCGGTGCTGGAGATCGACGGTTCGGATGTCGTGCGCGAGGCCGTGGCGTGCGGTTTGGGGATGACGTTTTTCGCCGAATCCGACTGCCTGCCCGATCCGAGGGTCGTCTATCTGAGGCTTGCCCCGCCGCAGCGGCAGATCGGGTTTTCCGAACATATCATGCTGCGCCGCGACCGCCGCCGGGTCGTCGAGATCGCGGCCTTCCTGTCGGCTGTCGAGGTGGGCGACGACGAGGCCGCATTTGGCGCCCCCGGGCCGCGGCGCTGAACCCGGGCGGATGCGGGCGCGGCCCTGCACGCAAACGGCCGACCCGAAGGCCGGCCGCGAAAGGGACGGTATGGGGGCCTGACGATCAGGCCTCGATATGGTCGACCACCGCGCGGGCGAAGGTCGCCACCAGCGCCGTATAGACCTCCTGGCTGGTCGGGGTGATCACCGTCACGTCCGAGCCTTCGGGCAAGAGCGGCATGACCTGGTTCAGCTTCACCGTCAGGTCGAAGGTCTGGAAGTTGGAATTGTCTTCCATGTCGATGACGTTCACCGTGCCCGACATCTGGTTGTCGGCGGCCCCGATCTGTTCCTGGAAGAAGTTGGCCAGTTCGACCTCGTTCATGTCGATCTTGATGTCCATGCCGGTCTCGCCGAGCCGTCCGACAAGCTGGGCAGCGATGGCCGCCTCGAGGTCTTCGTCCAGCGACTTCCAGTAGGCGGCGGCCTGCGGGTTGTTCAGGTCGGTCAGCGAGGTTTCGACGTCGATCGACTTGATGGTCTCGACATCGTCGGCCAGGGCGGGGGCGGCGACGGTGGCGCCCAGAAGCGCAGCCATAATCGAAGTGCGAATCATGTCTCTTCTCCGTTCTTCAGGGTGGAACGGCGCCGGGGGATGGCGTCCGTTTCCATTGCCGAGAGAACGTGCCAGGGGGCGGCCGGGTTCCCGGCGCGGGCAGGGGCGGGCCGCGGACGGTCGGATTTCCGCGCATCGGCGGGGCGGGGGCAGGGCTGTTGCCCTCGCGGCCCGCCCGTCTGGGCCATTGGCTAAAACTGCCCCCGAATGCCGGAAAGCTTTCCCCGGTTTGGTCGCACTGTTGCCGCATTCTGGCGAAATCCTGTCGGGCGCGGGGCTTTCAGGACCTTGTCAATCGATAGGGGATCAGGACGAATGCAAGATCGCGGCACGGGGATCCTCAGATCCGCCGGGACCCGGCTGTGCCGGTTCGGTGGCGACGAGCGCGGCGCGCTGGTCGTCTTCTTCCTGTTTGCCTTCGTGGGCATGCTGATCGCCGGGGGCATGGCGGTCGATTTCCTGCGCGCCGACGAAGAACGCACCCGGCTTCAGGCCACGCTGGACCGCGCGGTTCTGGCCGCGGCCGATCTCGACAGCTCTCAGGACCCCGAGGCGCTGGTACATGACTATTTCCGCCGCGAGGGGCTCGAGGACCGGATCCGCGAGGTGCAGGTGCATTCGGATCTGAACGGCCGGGTGGTGGGCGCCACGGCGAACTTCGACATCGACACGCTGTTCCTGCAGTTCACCGGGATCGACACGCTCAGCAGCGGCGCCTCGGGCGTCGCGCGGGAGCATATTCCCAATAGCGAGATCTCGCTGGTGCTCGATATTTCGGGCTCGATGCGCTGGGATTCTCGGATGGCGATGATGCGTCCGGCGGCCAAGGACTTCATCCATTCGGTGCTGAACCCCGAGGACCCGACCCGGGTTTCGATCAACCTCATCCCCTATGCCGGGCAGACCAATCCGGGCCCGGTGCTGTTCGAGTATCTGGGCGGGCAGTGGCGCAACGGTGCGGGCAACTATTTCGAGGAATGGCCCCAGGACATCTCGCACATGAACACCTATTTCGACACCGACGGCGACGGGGTGCCCGACACGGTGGTCAAGGTCGACGAGTTTCCCGATTCCGGCCGGCCCAATCATGTCAGCAACGATCCCGACGATTTCTTCCCCGAGATGGTGAAGTTCATCCGCAGCTCGGTCCCGGCGGTGGCGTCGGCGACGGTGATCGGGGCGCGGGTCAAGGGCGGCATCCAGACGACGCAGTATTACGCGGTCGAGGGCAACGCCAATGGCGAAGCGCCCGACACAGACCCGCTGGTCGCGTCAGGCGGCGGCAAGAAGAATTCCGAGCCCAAGGCCGACTACACGCTGATGTGGAACGATTTCGACTATGAGGCGATCCTGCGCCCCGCCAGTTGCCTTGAGCTTGGCAGCGACGAATTTACCCAGACCGGACTGCCGGCGAACGGCCCCTATGAACAGACGCCCCTGTTCATGTACTGGACCATCGACCGGTCGGTGATGGACTGGGGCTGGTGCCCAGAGGACGACACCGCGATCCAGTATGCCCAGAACGACGAGGCCGTGCTTGACGCCTTTGTCGACGCGATCCGGATGCATGATGGCACCGGGACCCATTATGCCATGAAATATGCCCTGGGGCTGCTCGACCCCAGTGCGAACGCGGCCTTCCGGCATCTGCAGGCCGAGGGGCTGGTGCCCGCCGACTTTGTCGACCGGCCGGCCACCTGGGACGATACCGAAACCGCGAAATACATCGTGCTGATGACCGATGGGGCGATCACCGAGCAGTATCGCCCGACGAACCCGGACGCCGCGGTCAATGCCACGGTCGAGCTTGAAAGACAGTCCGGTTCCAAGCGGCGCCAGATCACCACCGACGTCCAGAACGTGGCAAGCTTCTACGAGACCTGCACCCTGGCCAAGGAACATGGCGTCGTGATCTTCACCATCGCCTACATGGCGTCCAGCGCCGCCAAGGAACAGATGCAGGCCTGCGCCTCGACGCCGCTGTATTTCTTCGACACCACCCCCGACAATATCGACGAGGCGTTCTCGGCCATCGCGGGCAAGATCAACAAGCTGCGGCTGATCCAGTGAGGAGGGGGCGATGATCCGCGCGCTCGGCCGTTTCGCCCGCGACCCCAGGGGAAGCGTCACCGTCGAAATGGTGATCCTGTTCCCGATCCTGTTCATGGTGTTCCTGATGGCCTTCGAGCTGGGCATCCTGAACGTCCGGCAGATGGCGCTGGCGCGGGCCACCGACATCGTCGTGCGCGACGTGCGCCTGGGAACCGGGGGCACGCCGGATTTCGCGGCCTTCCGCAGCCGCATCTGCGAGGTGGCGACCATCATCAACGATTGCGAGAACGTGATCCGGATCGAGATGCAGTCGTTGCCGCCGGAAAGCTGGGCGACGATGACCGCGCCGCCCAAATGCATCGACCATGCCGAGACCATCGACGCCTCCTTGGATTACAGCCACGGGGTCGAGAACGAACTGATGTTCGTCCGGGTCTGCGCGCTGTTCGAACCGATCTTTCCCGGCACCGGGCTGGGACGAAAGCTGCCCAAGAATGCCGAGGGCGAATATGCGCTGATCGTCACCAGTGCCTTTGTCAACGAGCCCGCGATATGACCGGGCGGGCCGCCCGGCGCGCGGTCCGCTTCGCGCGCGGCGAGGCGGGCAGCATGACCGTCGAGTTCGTGTTGATCCTGCCGCTGCTGTTATGGGCGCTGGTCGCGCTCCATGTCTTCGTGGGCGCGTTTCAGTTGCGCAACACCGCGACCAAGGCGACCTATACGCTGGCCGACATGCTGTCGCGCCAGACCCAGCCCGTCGATCAGGCGTTTCTGGACGGGGCCGACAGCGTTCTGCAATTCTTGGCCGGGCCTTCGGCGCGGCTCAGGGTGACGGTGGTCCGCTGCACCGCCGATTGCGCCGATGACGCCACCCGCAGGCTTGCCATCGACTGGCCGGGCGCCACCGCCGGGATGCAGCCGATGACCGCGGCCGAACTGGCAAGCGACGTCTATCGGGCGCGCATTCCGGCGATGGAGCTGGGCGACCGGATGATCCTTGTCGAGACCGAGGTCGATTACACCCCGATCGCGGATTACGGGCTGCCGTCGATGACCCTCGAGACGCTGATGGCGACGCCGCCCCGGTTCGCGCCGCAGCTCTGCTGGCAAAGCTGCGGCTGACCGGTCCGCGGCGCGAAGACGTCAGGGCGTCTTCGGCCGCGTCCCGGCGGTCGCGGAGGCGCGTGCGGGGCTCCGGTCGCACACCGCCTGCCGCGATCCATCCCCGGCCCCGGGCCGGAGACCGGATCAGAAGGTTCTGGCCAGGGTCAGCTTGAACGTCCGCCCCGGTGCGGGCCGGGTCGCCAGATGCGGGGTGTAGTCGAGATCG
Source organism: Rhodovulum viride (assembly GCF_003265965.1). NCBI lineage: Bacteria > Pseudomonadati > Pseudomonadota > Alphaproteobacteria > Rhodobacterales > Paracoccaceae > Rhodovulum > Rhodovulum viride. The sequence goes on from NZ_MUAV01000022.1 coordinate 68,970, forward strand.
AAGGCATTCTCGATCCCGGCACGGATCTCGGTCCCCTTGAACAGGCCCTCCTGCGGCCGCCAGGTGGCGCGCAGGTTGTGGACGGTGCTGGAATCGGACGGCGTGTCCGACCGGTTCATTTCGGCCGCATGCGCCACCTCCCAGCTCAGGTCCAGCGTCTCGCCCCATCTTTTGCCCAGCGTCACGCGCAGATCGTCGGCCGGGGTGCCCTCCCAGTCGTCCCTGATCCCGGGCGTGGTGTTCTCGCCCCGCGCGATATTCGCGTTGAAATCGACATAATGGCCCGAGGGCAGGCTGTAGGCGGCCTCGAGTTCCAGCCCCTTCATCCGCGCATCGGTGATCGGCACCATGGTGTCGGTGGTGTAGGACGTGATGTCCCAGACCGTGGTGTGATAGGCGGTGGCCTTCAGCGCCAGATCGTCGCCCTCGGCAAAGACCGTGCCGCGGTCGTAGGAGACGCCCAGTTCGTAGGTCCGGGCCTTTTCGCTGCGGGTCATGTAGGCGGGGGTGCCCAGATCGTCGATGATGGGCAGGTTCTCGGTATAGGCGGCGCTGCCGAAGACCGCCCATCCGTTGCCGAAGGCATAGCGTGCGGAGAAGCCCCCCATCAGCGCGTCATTGTCGTAATCGGCATAGCTGTCGCCGCCGATATCCTGCGTCTCGTAGCGCAGCGCCGGGGTCAGCGTCAGCCCGCCAAAGGACATGTCGTCGACCGCGAACAGCGCCCAGCGCTTGTCGGTGCCGCCCGGGGCCGAATTGGCATCGAGCCGTTCCTTGCGGACATATTCGACCCCCGTGCGCAGGTCATGGCCGAGCTGGCCGGTCGCAAACAGGGCCTGGTTCTTGACGGTCAGCTTGGTCGTCTCGTAGCGATGATCGGCATTGGTGGTGGGGAAGCCGCCGGGCGGGAAGGGGAAGCCGCAAGCGCCACCTTCGCAGCTCGAACTGCCCGGCACGTAGTCCTGATCGATCTTCTGCTCGGCATAGCTGAGGGTGGCGGTCAGGTTGATCAGGTCGTTGCCTGCCGGATCGAAGGCGTATTCCAGAACGGCGGTCTTCGACCGGGTCTTGCGGTCGACATTGCCGAACATGTCGGTGGTCGTTCCGAAGGTGTCATAGGGCACGTCCTTCTCGTCGGAACTGGTGTCGGAATAGCTGAGCTTGACGGAATGCTCGCGCGCCTCGCCGAAGGTGTATTTGCCCTTCAGCATCCACGAGGGCAGATCGAAGCCGTCTTCGCCGATGCCTTTGCCGTCGCCGTCCTTCTGCACGCCCTGGCTGCGATAGGTGTAGTTGCCCAGGAATTCGAGGTTCTCGTCGGGCTGCCAGGCCAGGATCGTCGAGGATGCCCAGGCATCGCCATTGGTGCCGTATTGCAGGGTCTGGCGCAGCTTGAAGCCGGGCACGCCGCCGGTGAAATCAGAGGCGTCCTTGGTGTCCAGCCGGATCAGTCCGCCGATGATGCCGGACCCGTATTCGAAGGTCCCGGCGGTGCCGCGGATCACGGTCACCTGCTTGTAAAGCGCGGGGTCGGTGAAAAGCTGGGTGCCGATCCGGTACAGCTCTTCCGAGCCGACGCTCGCCCCGTCGACCTGGATCGCGACCTTCTGGTCCGATCCATAGCTCGAGGTGGCGCCGAAGCCGCGGATGTTGATGCCCGACCCCTGGGGCGTGGTGCCATTGATCAGCGATACGCCGGGCACAGAATCCACCAGCTCGGCGATGGTCGTGGCCTGCCGGTCCTCGATTTCCTCCTCGTCGACCACGGTTTCGGACACCGCCGTGTCGGTGCGCACCTCGCGCTTGCTCTGGCCCAGCGTCACCGGGTCCAGGCTGAAGCTGTCCTGGGCCGCTGCGGGCCAGGCCAGGGCCATCGCTGTACCGCAGGCCAGAAGGCCCACGGTCATATGTCGTGCCGTCATGTTCCATCCCCTTGTCAGGTCACGAAAGATCTCATGGCTGGCAAAGCGGCTGGCGCATGTCGCTTGGACATCCGCCGACGGGGTCCCGCACGACGGTCTTGCATCGGGTATGAAATCTGATAGTTTCTGTCAACATTGAGGGCCACGGGAATGGCCCAAGATATCCAGCAAGCTGCGCGCGCGCCCCGGGACGGCGCCGCCGGGCCAGCCGCATCCATCAGGACCTTCGAAGGGAGCCTCCCATGGGAGACGGCAAGCCTGTATCGCCGGACTGGATCAGGTCGATCCGGCAAGAGAAATCCACCGCCCGCGCCCGGGATCTGGCCGACAGTCTGGGCGTGGCCGAGGCCGAGCTGCTGGCGGCCGAAACCGGGCAGGGCGTGACCCGCATCGCGGCCCATCCGGACGCGCTGATGCAGGCGATGCCGGGGCTCGGCGAGGTGATGGCCCTGACCCGCAACGACAGCGCGGTGATCGAGAAGGTCGGAACCTACGGCCCCTATACGCCCGGCGATCACGCCGCGATGGTGCTGAGCCCGGCGGTCGATCTCAGGATCTTTCCCAAGCACTGGGTCCATGGCTTCGCGGTCGAACAGACCCGGGGTGGCAAGGTGCGCCGCTCGATCCAGGTGTTCGATGCGGCCGGGGATGCGGTCCACAAGATCCATCTGCGCGACGGCTCGTCGGTCGAGGCCTGGCGCGCGCTTGTCGATGCCGTCCGGCTGGAGGACCAGTCCGACCGGCTGACGCTTGACCCGCGCGCGCCTTCCGAGCCCGCCAAGGCGGATCGCGGCGCGGTCGAGACCCTGCGCGGACAGTGGGACCGGCTGACCGACACCCACCAGTTCCTGCAGATGGTGCGCAAGCTCAAGATGAACCGGCTTGGCGCCTACCGGATCGCGGGTGCGCCCTATGTCCGGCCGCTGGCGCCCGATTGCCTGCACGGGCTTCTGAACGCGGTGGCCGACGAGGCGCTGCCCTTCATGATGTTCGTGGGCAATCGCGGCTGCATCGAGATCCATTCCGGACCCATCGAGACCGTCAAGCCGACCGGCCCCTGGCTGAACATTCTCGATCCCGGCTTCAACCTGCATCTGCGCGCCGATCATGTGGCCGAGGTCTGGGCGGTGACGAAGCCGACCCGGCGCGGCCCGGCCCTGTCGGTCGAGGCGTTCGATGCCGAGGGGATGCTGATCCTTCAGGCCTTCGGCATGCGGGTTGGCGATGTCGATCACAGCGGTCCCTGGGCCGAGATCGTGGCCGCGCTGCCGGGGCTCGAGGTGGCGGCATGATCCGCGCTCTGGCGGCCTTGGCGCTTGCGGCGGCGGCCCTGCCTGCGCAGGCGGCCGACCGGGTGGTGTCGCTGGGCGGCGCGGTGACCGAAATCGTCGTTGCACTGGGCGAGGCCGACCGGCTGGTTGCGCGCGACACGACCTCGAGCTGGCCCGAAGCGGTCACGGCGCTGCCCGATGTGGGCTATGTCCGGCGTCTGTCGGCCGAGGGCGTGCTGTCGGTCGCGCCCGACCTGATCCTGGCCGAGGAGGGTGCCGGGCCGCCCGAGGCGGTCGATCTGCTGAAATCCGCCGCGATCCCCTTTGTCGAGGTGCCCGACGGCTATGACCGCGACGCGGTGGTCGCCAAGATCGAGGTCGTGGCTGACGCGCTGGGAGTGCCCGAAAAGGGCGCGGCCCTCGCCGCCGATGTGGGCCGCGCGCTTGATGACGCCGCCGCGCAGGCGGCCGATGGCCCCGCGCGGCGGGTGCTGTTCGTCCTGTCGGTACAGGGCGGGCGGCTGCTGGCGGGCGGGCGCGACACCGCCGCCGACGGCATCATCCGGCTGGCGGGCGGCGTGAACGCGACCGAGGATTTCGAGGGCTACAAGCCGCTCACCGACGAGGCCGTCACCCGGGCTGCCCCCGACGTGATCCTGATGATGGCCCGCGCCGGGGCCGAGGATCTGGCGCCCGAGGTACTGGCCCTGCCAGCGGTCCGCACCACGCCTGCCGCCGCCCATGGTGCGCTGGTCTCGATGGACGGACTCTATCTTCTGGGCTTCGGGCCGCGCACGGCCCAGGCGGTGCGCGACCTGTCCGACGCGCTCGACCGCGCCGGGAGCTGAGCCGATGGTCGCACTTCCGCACGAGGTTTCCGGCACCGCCCCGCACTGGGATCGCACGCCCCGCGCCTGGCGGCTGACGGTTCTGCTGGCGCTGGCGCTGGCGGCGATCTCGGCGGCAAGCCTTGCCGTCGGCGCTGCGGGCACCTCGCCCTGGGCGGTGCTGTCCGACATGGCGGCCGGGCGCGAGATCGCGCTTGCCGACCGGGTCGTTCTGTTCGAGATCCGCCTGCCGCGCCTTGCCATGGGCGCGCTTGTGGGCGCGGCGCTGGCGGTCTCGGGCGCGGTGATGCAGGGCCTCTTCCGCAACCCGCTGGCCGATCCGGGGCTGGTCGGCGTCAGTTCGGGCGCCGGGCTGGGCGCGATCGCGGCCATCGTCTTGGGCGGCCTGCTGCCCGCCGGGATCGCGGATGCGCTGGGCTATCACCTTGTGCCCTTCGCGGCCTTCGCGGGCGGCTGGGCCACCACGCTGGTGCTGTACGGCATCGCCACGCGGCGCGGGCAGACTTCGGTCGCGACCATGCTTCTGGGCGGCATCGCGCTTGGCGCGCTTGCGGGCGCGCTGTCGGGCATTCTGGTCTATATGGCCGACGATGCGCAGCTGCGCGATCTGACCTTCTGGGGGCTCGGCTCGCTGGCGGGGGCGACCTGGACCAAGCTTGCCGCCGCCGCGCCGCTGATGATCCTGGCGCTTGTCGCCGCACCGATGCTGGCGCGGGGTCTGAACGGGCTTTCGCTGGGCGAGGCCGCCGCCGCCCATGTCGGCATCCCGGTGCAGCGGCTCAAGACCGTGGCGATCCTGACCGTGGCGGGCGCGACCGGCGCGGCGGTCGCCGTCAGCGGCGGCATCGGCTTCGTCGGCATCGTGGTGCCGCATCTTCTGCGCCTCGCGACCGGGCCCGACCACCGGCCGCTGCTGGTCAATGCCGCCCTTCTGGGCGCGGCCCTGCTGATCGGCGCCGACATGATCGCGCGCAGCCTGATCGCCCCGGCCGAGCTGCCCATCGGCATCGTCACCGCCATTCTGGGCGGGCCGGTCTTCCTCTGGATCCTGCTGCGCCGCCGCGGCTTGCTGGGGTTCTAGGCGATGCTCGAGGCCACCGACATCACCGTCCGCCTGGGGCGCCGCGAGATCCTGACCGGGGTCGATTTCCGCGCGCGGCCCGGGCAGGTCACTGCCATCGTCGGCCCGAACGGATCGGGCAAGACGACCCTTCTGCGAGCACTCACGGGTGAACTCTCCCATGATGGGCGGATCCGGCTGAACCACCACGATCCCGCCTCCCTTCGACCCTGGGTGCTCGCAGGCCTTCGGGGGGTGCTGCCGCAGGCCACCCCCATGGCCTTTCCCTTCACCGCTGCCGAGGTGGTCCGGCTGGGTCTGATGGGCGGCGTCGAGGCGGCCGAGCCCGATCTGGTGCCGAAGGCGCTTGCGCGGGTCGGTCTGGCGGGCTTCGAGCCGCGCCCCTATCAGGAGCTTTCGGGCGGCGAGCAGCAGCGGGTGCAGCTGGCCCGGGTGCTGGCCCAGATCTGGCACCCGACCGCCCATGGCCAGCCGCGCTGGCTGTTTCTCGACGAACCGGTCTCGGCGCTCGATATCGGCCACCAGTTGCAGGTGATGCGGATCGTGCGCGACTTCGCCGATGCGGGCGGCGGCATTGTCGCCGTCATGCATGATCTGAACCTCACCGCGATGTTCGCCGACAGCGTGGCGCTTATGGCGGGCGGGCGGCTGATGGCGCAGGGGCCGTGCGCCGAGGTGCTGCGCGACGACCTGCTCAGCCGCGCCTATCTCTGCCCGCTGCGCGTGAACGCGCTGCCCGTCAACGGCCCCTACCTTCTGCCCCAGGCCAGCGGCCCGATCGCCGCCGAATGACGCCCAATCACGGAGACCGACCCATGGACCTGACCGAAAAGACCGCCGCGATTGCAGATTTCCTCGACAAGGGCGGCCCGGCGATCTGGGCCATCGCCGCGTTGTCGGTGCTGACGGTGGCGCTGATCCTGTGGAAGCTCTGGCGCCTCGCGCTGGCCGGGGCCTGGTCGCGGGCGGCGGCGAATGGCGCGGTCGCAAGCTGGCTCGAGGGCGATGTCTGGCGCGCCCGGACCGCGCTCGAGGGGCGGCGGGGGCTGCGCGCGGTCGCGGTCAGGGCCGCCATCGAGGCGCGGCTCGACCCCGAGCTTGACGCCACCACCGCCCGCGAAGAGGTCGCCCGCGTTGCCACGCGCGAGCTGACCCGCGCGCGGTCCGGGCTGCGCGCGCTTGACCTGATCGCGACCATCGCGCCGCTGATCGGTCTGCTGGGCACGGTTCTGGGCATGATCGCGGCCTTCAAGACCCTGCAGGAAACCGGCGCGCGCGCCGATCCCTCGGCGCTCGCCGGCGGCATCTGGGAGGCGCTGCTGACCACCGCGGCGGGCATGGCCGTGGCGATCCCGGCCTCTGTGTCGCTGTCTTGGTTCGAAAGCATCACCGAGACCGCGCGGGTCGATATCGAGGATGCCGCGACCCGGGTGCTGACCCGGGGCGGGCCGGGCCGGGCGGCGCTTCGGGCGGCGGCGGAATGAGCCTCGGTCTCGCGCCTCCCGCGCCTCGGCGGCGGCCGAGCCTCACGCCGATGATCGACGTGGTGTTCCTGTTGCTGGTCTTCTTCATGCTTGCGGCCCGGATGGGTGCCGAGGTGTCGCTTCCGGTCGCGGGCGGGGCGGGCGGCACGGGCGAGTGGTCCGGTCCGCCCCGTCTGGTCGACATCCGTCCCGAGGCGCTGGCGCTGAATGGCGTCGAGACCCCGCTCGACGGTCTGGCCAATGCCCTGTCGTCGCTGGTCGAGGCGCCGACCGACCCGGTCGTGCTGCGCCCCCGCGACGGCGCCGACCTGCAGCGGGTGATCCAGGTGATCGAGACGCTGTCGGCGGCGGGCTACACGCAACCGATCCTGGTGGAGTGACCCCATGCGCCTGTCCCTGGCCGCCCCGCGCCCGGCGCGGGAAAGCGTGGTTCCGATGATCAACGTGGTGTTCCTGCTGCTGATCTTCTTCCTGATCGGCGCCCGGCTGGCGCCGCCCGACCCGATCGAGGTGCATCCGCCCGAGGCCACGTCCGACCGCCCGCCCGAGGGGATCGAGGCCCTGCTGATCGCCGCCGACGGCACGCTGGCCTATCGCGATGCGCGGGACGAGGCGGTCTATCCGGCGCTGGCCGAGGCCCCGCGCGAGGGGCCGCTGACGGTGCGCGCCGACCGCGCGGTCGACGGCGCGGCGGTCGCGCGGGTGCTGGCGCGGCTTGCGGCTGAGGGCGTGACCCCGGTCGAACTGGTGGCGGCCGCGCGCTGATCATGCGGGGCCTTCTGGAACTCATGGCCTTCGGCGGCACGGCGCTTGTGCTGCATCTGGCGCTCTGGCCGCAGGACGAAACCCAAGGTGTCGAATCCTCGGGCGGCGGTGGCGCCGATCTGGCGACGGTCGCCGCCTCCTCGGCCTCTATCGCCCAGCAGGTGGCCGAGTGGGAGCGCCCGCCGGAACCGGTCGCGCCCGCCGAGATCGCGCCCCCGCCGGTCGTCGAGCCGCCGCCCGAGGCCTTGCCCGAACTGGCCATGCCCGAGGCCCCGAGACCCGTGCCCGACAGGCCCGCCTTGCCCCGCCTTGCCGCCCCGACGCCGCCCGATACCGAGCTTGCGGCGCCCGAGCCGCCGCCGCGTCCGCCGGAACCCGAGGTCAAGACCGACCCTGCGCCCGAGGTGCGGCAGGCCGAAGCCGACACGCCGCGCCCGGCCGAGCGGCCCGACCAGAAACCCGACCCGGCACCCGCGCCGCCGCAAAGGGCGCAAGCCCAGGCGTCGCAAAGCTCGGTGGCGCAGCAGGCGCAGCGCGCGGCCGGGGCGGGCGGCGAGGCGCGCGGGCAGGCCGGTCAGGCCAGTGCGGCGACCCGCGATCCGGGCCGGATCGCCTCGATGATGGCGGAATGGGGTGCCTCGATCCGGGCGCGTATCCAGCGCCGGGTGCCCGAAGGCGCGGGCCGTGGCGCCGCCCTGGTCGAACTGACGGTGTCGGCCCAGGGGGCGCTGGTCGCGGTGCGGGTGGTCCGCTCGTCGGGGAATGCCCGGCTCGACGGGCTGGCGCTGGCCGCGGTGCGCCAGGCGGGCCGGTTTCCGGCGGCGCCCGCAGCCCTTGGCCCCGGGGCGCGCAGCTTCAGCCTCGAGGTCCGGTCGCGCTGACGGGGGCCGGGGCTCAGCCCCAGGGGCCGCGCGGGGCGCGGCGGATCGTCGGACGGGGCGCGGGCGCAGGCGTCGCCGAGCCCGCCATCCGCTGCAGCGCCGCGACCCGGTTCGCGGTGCTGGGATGGGTCGAGAACAGCTTGTCGCGGCCTTCTCCATGCAGCGGGTTGATGATGAACATATGCGCGGTGGCCGGATTGCGCTCGGCCGCGACATTGTCGATCCGCTGGGCCATCGCCTCGATCCTGGTCAGGGCCGAGGCCAGCCAAAGCGGCTGACCGCAGATCTCGGCGCCGATCCGGTCGGCCTCGTATTCCCGGCTTCGGCTGATCGCCATCTGGATCAGCCCTGCGGCCATCGGCGCCAGCAGCGCCATGGCAATCGTCGCGACGATGCCGCCGCCGCCCTCGCGCCGCCCGCCGAAGAAGAAGGCGAAATTCGCCAGCATCGAGATCGCGCCCGCGAAGGTGGCGGTCACGGTCATGATCAGCGTGTCGCGGTTCTGGATATGCGCCAGCTCATGCGCCATGACGCCGGCGATTTCCTCGGGCGAAAGCCGCGCCAGCAATCCGGTCGTCGCGGCCACCGCCGCGTTGTCAGGGCTGCGGCCGGTGGCAAAGGCATTGGGCTGGTCGCTGTCGATCAGGTAGACGCGCGGCACCGGCATCCCCGCGCCCCGCGCCAGACGCGTCACGATCCGCTGCAATTCGGCCCCGTCCGGGCCGGTCGCGGGCCGGGCGTTGTTCATCCTCAACACCATGGAATCCGAGTTCCACCAGGTCATGAGGTTCATCGCGGCCGCCACCACGAGGGCGATCACCGCCCCCGAACTGCCCGCGATCATCGCCCCCACGCCCATGAAGACCGCGGTGAGCGCCGCCATCAAAAGTGCTGTCCGGAAGTATCCCATCGTCGTCACGCCATGCTTCGGGAAAACTTGTCCGCGATATAGGCACGGCCGGGTGCGCCGCAAGCGGCAGGCCGGGCGCTATCGGGGCGGTGGGGTGTCAACAAATTGACAAAATTCCGTGCGGTCGCGTCACGCGTTTCACAATTCTTTCCGCGCTCCGGCGATCTCCCGTTCATTTTTTACAGGATTTGGTAAACAGGCGAGGATGAGGAGGCGGGCGGCCATCCCCGCCAGGGGCTTGACCGAGAGGAGGATACAGCATGACCGATATGATGAAACCCGGCGAGGCCGCTGCGGCGACCCATCCGCCGGATCCGGATTTTGTGTCCGGGGCTCATATTGACGCTGCGGCGTATGAGG
>NZ_MUAV01000226.1:0-344 GCF_003265965.1 Rhodovulum viride
CCTGGACGTGACCATCCCGTATCGCGGATCCAAGGGGCCGCTGCACCTGCTCGTGGATAGCACCGGCATCAAGGTGGAAGGCGAAGGCGAGTGGCACAGACGCAAACACGGCGCCTCGAAGCGCCGTGTCCGGCGCAAGATCCACATCGGCATAGACGAGGAAACGCCAGAGATCCGGGCCGTCGAGGTCACCTCCAGCAATGCAGGCGACGCGCCGATGCTGCCTAAGCTCCTGAAGCAGATCGGCCTGGATCGGCAAATCGCCACGGTCACTGCCGACGGCGCCTACGACACGCGCGCCTGCCACGACGCCATCGCCGACCGCGGCGCGGCCGCAATCATTC
>NZ_MUAV01000227.1:0-344 GCF_003265965.1 Rhodovulum viride
CTGGCGCAAGCCGCCGCCGCGCAGGCCCGCGCGGCTCTCTGACCGACCACTCACTGAACCCAACCCACCGCCCCGTCCGGATTGCTCCGGGCGGGGCTTTTCCTTTTGGCACAACAGGAGACCCCCATGCCCAAGGATCTGAACGACCTGCGCCGGGAGCGCCGCGCGGCGGCCGAGCGGATGCAGGAGCGCGCCGATGCGCTGGCCGCCCTCGAAGGGGCCGAAACGCCCGATGCGGACGCCATCGCCGCCGCCGAAACCGCCTTTGCCGAGGCGCAGACGGGCTTCGAGCGGCTCAATGCCCAGGTCGGCCGGGCCGAGGCCACCGAGGCCGCCCGCGCCGC
>NZ_MUAV01000228.1:0-343 GCF_003265965.1 Rhodovulum viride
AGCCCCTACAGCTTCGCGCAGACCGCCTATGACTTCATGGGCGGGACCTGGGCGGCCGAGCTGACCCTGGCGGCCTTCGATGCCCGCGAAAGCGCCGCGATCTCGGCCTGGCTGGCGGGCCTCAATGGCCCGGCGGGGCGCTTCGAGCTCGACATGGCCGCGATGGACTATGAGGGGCCCCAAGGGACGATCACCGCCGATCCGGTGGTGGCGGTCGCGGCCTCGGCCCGGGCGCAGACGCTGGTGCTGCAGCTCGCCACGGCGGCCGACACTATAATAGTGGGCGATTATCTGACCCTCGACGGCCATCTGCATATCGTGACCGGGGCCGAGGCCCCCACGG
>NZ_MUAV01000229.1:0-342 GCF_003265965.1 Rhodovulum viride
CGGCTTTGCCGATCTCTGGCGCAAGGGCGCGCCGCTGGCCTCGGCCCTCGACCTGGTGCTGTCCAATCTCGACCGGGTCGCGGCCTATGCCGGGACGGCGGCCACGCTGATCGCCGGGCGGTTTGCGGCGAGCTTCGCGGCGGCGACCGTGGCGGCGGCCGCGCTGAACGCAAAGCTTCTGCTGACCCGGGCCGCGCTGATGCGCACCGGGATCGGCGCGCTGGTGGTCGGCGCGGGCGAGCTGGTGCTGTGGTTCGGGCGGCTGGTGACGGCGGCGGGGGGCTTTGGCGCGGCGCTCGATCTGATGAAGGATGTCGCGGCCGAGGTCTGGGACCGGATCGT
>NZ_MUAV01000230.1:0-339 GCF_003265965.1 Rhodovulum viride
TCGCACTCGATGCGCGCGCTGATCCTCGGCGTGATCTGGACGGGCCTCGTCTCGATCATCGCCATGCTGCCCTGGCTGCCGATCCCGCCCATGCTGGTCGCCTGGGTCTATCTCGGGCTGCTGGCCTATGGCGCTGTCGGTCGGCTTCTGGCGCAGGGGATCGGCGATGAATAAGATCCTGCTTGCCGTCGCCGGTCTGGTGCTGATCGCCGTCTTCGCCTTCCCTCAACCCCAGCCCGATATCGGAATTCCGACCTCGGCCCCGGAAAGCGCCCGGACGCAGGAGGCCCGCGCGCTGGCGCTGGCCGTGCCGCTGATCGCGAAATGGGAAGGCAAGCG
>NZ_MUAV01000231.1:0-335 GCF_003265965.1 Rhodovulum viride
CCTGGACGTGACCATCCCGTATCGCGGATCCAAGGGGCCGCTGCACCTGCTCGTGGATAGCACCGGCATCAAGGTGGAAGGCGAAGGCGAGTGGCACAGACGCAAACACGGCGCCTCGAAGCGCCGTGCCTGGCGCAAGATCCACATCGGCATAGACGAGGAAACGCTGGAGATCCGGGCCGTCGAGGTCACCTCCAGCAATGTAGGCGACGCGCCGATGCTGCCTAAGCTCCTGAAGCAGATCGGCCTGGATCGGCAAATCGCCACGGTCACTGCCGACGGCGCCTACGACACGCGCGCCTGCCACGACGCCATCGCCGACCGCGGCGCGGCCG
>NZ_MUAV01000232.1:0-331 GCF_003265965.1 Rhodovulum viride
CCGAGTTCGACGGCCGCCTCTTCCAGATCCGCGCGGCGCTCTCGGTCGAAAGCGAGGCCTATGCGCTGCGCGTTACCCGTCTGTCCGTCGCGGCCTACCGCGCGACCTGAGGCCCTGCGGCCCGGCCCGGCGTTCACCGGTCCCGATCCGCGGTCCCGACACCCCCAATCCCCCCCAAAAGACCCCGAGGAGATCATGACCCAGGCGAGCTACATCCCCGACAGCGCCCACACCAAGGCCCAGGCCTTCGCCTTCTTCCAGGGCGCCCTGGCCGCGGCCGCCTCGACCAATGCCGGGCCGACCCCGCCCCCCGAGACCTGGCCCGGCATGC
>NZ_MUAV01000233.1:0-325 GCF_003265965.1 Rhodovulum viride
CATCAAGGTGAAAGGCGAAGGCGAGTGGCACAGACGCAAACACGGCGCCTCGAAGTGCCGTGTCTGGCGCAAGATCCACATCGGCATAGACGAGGAAACGCTGGAGATCCGGGCCGTCGAAGTCACCTCCAGCAATGTAGGCGACGCGCCGATGCTGCCTAAGCTCCTGAAGCAGATCGGCCTGGATCGGCAAATCGCCACGGTCACTGCCGACGGCGCCTATGACACGCGCGCCTGCCACGACGCCATCGCCGACCGCGGCGCGGCCGCAATCATTCCGCCGCGCCGCAACGCCAGGCCATGGAAGCGGGACAGCGCCGGAGCC
>NZ_MUAV01000234.1:0-324 GCF_003265965.1 Rhodovulum viride
TCTATCTGGCACGCGGCCCCGAGGGGATCGAGACGGCCGCGCGGGGCTCGATCAACGCCGAGATCATCGAGCGGGTCGGCGGCCGGAACGTGGTCGAGGCCGGGCCGGACGGCCTCCTGACCGTATCGCCGGAACAGGTGCAGGCCTGGGCGCCCGAGGTGATCGTGACCATCGACGCGGATTTCGCGGCGCATGTCGGCGCAATGCCCGAATGGCAGGGCGTTCCGGCGGTGCGCGACGGGCAGGTCTATCTGGCGCCGTCCGCCCCTTTCGGCTTCATCGACAGCCCGCCTTCGGTCAACCGCCTGATCGGGCTGAAATGGC